>JANOUJ010000340.1:0-4680 GCA_031416815.1 Chitinophagaceae bacterium | reverse complement strand
TGATTGTGCAGGATTCAACAGGTGTAGCGGGATCACCAATAATAGCCCTGGATGAAGATGAACCGGCAGACACCACTTTAAAAAGGAATGGCCTTAACCTTTCTTATGATTCCATAAAAAACTGGCGGACATTAAAAGAGTATGCCTACACAAAATATTTGGACAGCCTGTTGAAGGACCTAAAGAAAAAAGAAGTTAAAGAACGAAAAGTTTCACTACCACGACGGAGCCTATTCGGTGATTTATTTGGCTCAATTTTATCCGTATTACTTTGGACAATCGCCATTGCTTTTGTACTTTTTATTTTATACCGGTTGTTCCTGGCTGAAGGTGTTTTTAAGCGTAGGTCAAAATCAGCTAACAATGCAGAAGCCGAAGTAGTAGAAGAAATAATAACCAACGAAAGTGATTTTGATGCATTGATAAGACAAGCATTACAAAATAGCCATTACAGGCTGGCAGTGCGTTACCAGTATTTACGAACACTTCATTTACTGGCCGGTAAAAACCTTGTACAGCTGGCGCCTGATAAAACCAATTTTCAATACGTGAGCGAAATCGCAAACCGCAATCACCAGCAACCGTTTGCGGCACTTACATTAAATTATGAGTACGTGTGGTATGGCGAATTTGTAATAGATAAAAATATTTACGAAAAGATAGAAAGCAACTTCAAAGGCTTCAATCAAAAAATATAAAATTCATTTGAAGAGAAAATACGTACATATTGCTTTACTATTTGCAGTCATCGGTTTGTTGCATGCCTGTTCGGGCGGCAAACGCAAGTTGCCTTCGCTGCAGGAAACCTATTCCAGAAAAGATAAGAAACCTTTTGGGGCCAATATTGCATACAGGCAGATAGAAGCCATGTATGATGGCAATCGCATTCGGGAAGAAAAGCAAAATTTTAAAGAGACCTGGATCAATATCAGCGATACAGGCTCTTTATACCTCTGCTTTGCCCAAAGATTATTTGTTACCGAAGAAGATGTGGAAGCCATGATGGAATATGTTCATGCCGGCAACAGCCTCTTCATCGCTGCAGGCATGATAGACCAACAACTGCTTGATGAAGTTGGTTGCAATGCAGTATATACATCCCCCGCACTTGAAGACCTGGTGGGCGAAATGAAAAACACTGCTGTACATTCAGCATTGCAGCCGGAGCTTAAATACAGTTATTATTATTATCCTTTCCAAAACTATTTTACAAGTATTGACACCAGCAATACCCGTATACTGGGTTACAATGATGAAAAAAAGCCAAACTCCATTGTGTATTTTTATGGCAAAGGCAGGCTTTACCTGCAATGCGAACCCCGGGCTTACAGTAATTATTTTTTGCTGAAGGATAATAATTACCAGTATTTAAAGAACACGGTTGCCTTTACGCAAAGCCAGCCTCAGCATGTGTATTGGGATGATTACTACAATAAATTAAATGGCCGTAGAAATGCTAACAAAGATTTTTCATCCCTGAGTGAGATCATGAAACACCCGCCTTTGAAAGCTGCATTTTGGTTAGCATTGTTGCTGTTGTTACTGTACATACTGTTTGGAGGAAAACGTATACAGCGCATTATACAACAACTTAAACCCAACGAAAATACTACCGTAACATTTACCGAAACCATTGGCAGGCTTTACCTGCAGAAAAAAGATAATAAAAATATTGCCGACAAGATGATTACTTATTTTAATGAGTACATTCGCAATACTTATTTTTTAAATACCAATCATGTGAATGATGATTTTGTTATGACGCTGAGCCGCAAGAGTGGAGTGGGGAAGGATAAGGTTGATACCATTTTCCGCACTATCATTGCCACGCAGGAAAGCAATGTAGTGAATGATTACCAGTTGATGTCGCTGCAGGATCAGATACAACAATTTTATAAGAATACGGGGAAGAAATATTAATTAAGAAAACAAACCTAATGGAAGAAAATTTATTTGAACAGCGTATTGACCTGAGCGGACTGAACAAATCCGTGTATGATATTAAAAACGAAATAGCACAGGTCATCATCGGCCAGTATAAAATGGTTGACCTGTTGCTGATAGGCCTTTTGTGCGACGGGCATATTTTAATTGAAGGCGTGCCCGGCGTAGCAAAAACATTAACGGCCAAACTGGTGGCCAAGATCATTGATGCAGATTTTTCCCGCCTGCAGTTTACACCCGACCTGATGCCCAGCGATGTGGTTGGTACCTCGGTGTTCAATCCAAAGGAAGGCGACTTTAAATTTAAATCGGGCCCCATTTTCAGTAATGTTATTTTAATTGATGAGATAAACAGGGCGCCTGCAAAAACCCAGGCCGCTTTGTTTGAGGTGATGGAAGAACGCCAGGTAACCATTGATGGCATAACCCATCCAATGCGTTTCCCATTTTTGGTGTTGGCAACACAAAACCCAATTGAGCAGGAAGGCACTTACCGTTTGCCCGAAGCACAACTTGACCGTTTTCTTTTTAAAATTGAAGTGGGTTACCCTACGTTGCAGGAAGAGGTGAGTATCTTAAACCGCCAGCAGGGAAAAACACAAACAGAAATGATTGCAGGTGTACGTAAATTACTATCACCGTCGGAAATACAGTATTACCGCCAGCAGGTTCAATCCATCATCATAGAACCAAAACTAGTTGAATTTATTGCCAGGATAGTGCATGAAACCCGTAACAACCCTGCCTTGTACCTGGGCGCATCACCAAGAGCTTCGCTGGCAATACTCCGTTCCGCAAAAGCCAATGCGGCTATTAAAGGACGTGATTTTGTCACACCTGAAGACATTGTTGAAATGGCGCCGCATGTGTTGAGGCACCGTATCATTCTTACACCGGAAAAAGAAATGGAAGGCATTACAGCAGACGACCTGATAGAATCTATTTTAAAAGCAATTGAAGTGCCCCGCTAAGCCCTTCCGCAGGATCCTGTGGACTAACCCACCAAAGGGGGAATTATATGAGTAGTATAACAAAATACATCGGCCATTTATACCTTCCTGCAAGATTTTATCTTGCGTTGAGCATTTGCATTGTTTTATTCATCGTTTCCTTTTTTGTACCGGAGATGTTCACTGCTGTAAAGATGCTGCTATTGGTTTTAACTGCCCTTTTTATAATTGATTACATCTTTCTTTTCGTATTGGGAAAGGCGCCCTCAGCAAAAAGAATTGCTGCCGACCGGTTCAGTAACGGCGATGAGAACAAAGTGGAACTTCAGGTAAAGAACAATATGCTTTTTAAAACGGACATGGAGATCATTGATGAACTACCTGTGCAGTTTCAAAAACGTGACTGGAAATTGTTGCACCGGTTCAATGCCGGCGAACAAAAATATATTTTGTACAAACTCCGCCCGGTAACCAGGGGCGGGTATGAGTTTGGCCGCATTATTATTTATGTACGGTCTTTACTGGGTTTGGTAAAGCGGCGGCATAATATCGAAGCAAAAGAAATTGTTCCGGTATACCCTTCTTTTTTGCAGATGCGTAAATACGAACTGCTTTCGCAGACGACGATACAGACCGAGTATGGTAACAAGCGCATGCGTAAGATAGGCCACAGCATGGAGTTTGAGCAGATAAAGGAATATGTGCGGGGCGATGATATCCGCAGTGTGAACTGGAAGGCCACTGCCCGAAAGGGATCGCTGATGGTAAATAATTATACGGACGAAAAAAGCCAGCAGGTGTATTGCATCATTGATAAGGGCCGGCTGATGAAAATGCCTTTCGGAGGATTGACCCTGCTGGACTATGCCATTAACAGTACGTTGGTACTATCAAATGTTTGTCTGCAAAAGCAGGATAAAGTAGGGTTAATGACCTTTGCAAATAAAATGGGTACATTGCTGGCTGCCGACCGAAAACCCATACAGCGTGAAAATATTTTACAGCTTTTATACAACCAGGAAACTGCTTTTATGGAAAGCGATTATGAAATGCTGTACATGCAGATACGAAACCGCATTAAGCAACGCAGCCTGATCGTACTCTATACCAATTTTGAATCTTTATCAGGATTGAACCGCCAGTTGAATTACCTGCGTTCCATAGCCAAACATCATTTACTGATGGTGGTATTTTTTGAGAATACCGAACTGCATGCCCTTTCACACCTGGATGCAAAGAATGTAGAAGAAGTATACATTAAAACCATTGCCGAAAAATTTGAGTTTGAAAAAAGGCTGATCGTTAAAGAATTGAAGAAGCATGGTATTCTTTCTATCTTAACGCCGCCGGAAAAACTTACCATTAATGCGGTTAATAAATATTTGGAGTTGAAGGCGAGGCAGGCGATATAGGTTAGCAAACTGTCAGCCTGAGCTTGTCGAAGGCGGGTTACATAAACATTATACCGGCTTCGACAGGCTCAGCCTGACAGCTTTTAAAGTCAAATCACTTTTTCGAAGGCTTGTAATTATTAAAAATGTATTCCCGTGCCTGTTCCTGTGTGAGGTCAGAAAAATTTCTATACCGGTGATGTACGTCAATAATTTCAGCCAGCGCTTCTTCAACAAGTTCTTTGTTGCTCCACGATAGCAAATGTTCTACAACAGTTGCTATACATCCTTTTTTATAGGCTATTTGTCCGATGACGTGTATCAACGTGTTCCTTACCCTTGCTGTTTTATCATGTTGTAATTCCTTTAAAAGTGGCAAGATATCCTGCGGGTAT
>JANOUJ010000339.1:0-7210 GCA_031416815.1 Chitinophagaceae bacterium | reverse complement strand
TGCTAAGGTGCCATGTAAAAAAACTCGATGCTGTTTTATTTACCCATCCGCACAAAGACCATATTGCCGGGCTTGATGATGTAAGGGCCTTTAATTATTTTCAGCAAAAGCCGATGGAGTTATATGCCAATTCATTAACCGAAGAGGCCATTAAAAGAGAATTTGCTTATGCTTTTTCCGATAAAAAATATCCAGGGATACCCAATCTTAATTTAAATACGATAGACGGAAGCCCGTTTTTAGTTGGTGATATTCCGGTGGTTCCCATCCTGGTATGGCATTTAAAAATGCCGGTGCTGGGTTTCAGGTTTGGTAAGTTCACTTACATTACCGATGCTAACAAAATAGATGATGAGGAAAAGGAAAAAATTAAAGGAAGCGATGTGATGGTGCTAAATGCATTACGGAAAGAAAGCCACATCTCTCATTTTACCTTAGATGAAGCAGTTGCAATGGTTAAGGAATTAGGTGTACCAAGAGCGTATTTCACACATATAAGTCACCAACTGGGCAGGCATGCAGATATCAATGCGTATCTGCCAAAGGGAATTGAACTGGCCAACGATTATATAACACTTTTTTTTAAATAAAAATTGTGAAAAACCTCATTTTTAAAAAATTTCCTGCATTTACCTTGGGCGTCAATGGCCCGACAAAAAAAATCTCACCCTGAATATCTTTCCTTTACAAGGCAGGAGCGTATTGGCATCGTCGTCGTTGTATTGATCATGATGGTGTATCCTGTAATACCGGTCATATACGTGCTTTTAAATAAACCCGGACCGGTTGATCACACAGCATTTGAAAAAGAGATAGCCGAACTAAACATAAAAGAAGCTGATAGTAGTTCTGGCCATTCTAAAAGAAACTACGATGATTATTCACCATACCAGCCATCAGAAAAAAATTATTCCGATAAGCCAGTCATAGGCGAATTATTTTATTTTGATCCCAACACTTTAGCAGTTGATGGATGGAAAAAATTGGGCGTAAGGGAGAAAACTGCAAATACTATTCAAAATTATATTTCAAAAGGCGGCCGGTTTTACAGACCTGAAGACATTGGTAAAATATGGGGCCTGCATGAAGATGAAGTGAAAAGGCTATTGCCTTATGTAAGAATAGAACAAAAACCGGCAAAGGATTTTAATACATATCAAAATGCCGAACCTGGTAAAACAGATACAAGACCAAAATATAGTGTTGCATCTGTTGATATAAACAAGGCTGATACATCGGCTTTTATTGCTTTGCCGGGCATTGGCTGTAAACTGGCAGCACGTATCGTGGCTTTCAGGGAAAAGTTGGGCGGATTTTATAAGGTTGAACAGGTTGCAGAAACCTATGGACTGCCCGATTCCACTTTTCAAAAAATAAAAAGTAAACTGATCATTACCGGCAACAATGTTAAACAATTCAATATAAACAACGCTACACTTGATGAATTAAAAACGCATCCCTATCTACGTTATAATATAGCCAATGCCATAATACAATACCGTGTGCAGCATGGCAATTTTTCATCGGTAAGCGATATCAAAAAAATTATGGCAGTTACTGATGAGATCTATAATAAAGCAGCTCCGTATCTTACCGTTAAATGACTATACTAACATGTGTTAGTATTTTAAAAAGCTGTAAATTGCGCCTTTAACGGTTGCTATTTATGAATTTTATTACATCTGAACTTACAGAGCAGGTTGCACAAACTGCCAGGGATTTTGCCTCACAACAGATCAAGCCACATTTAATGGAATGGGACGAAAGCCAGGAATTTCCGATACACGTTTTTAAAGAAATGGGTAAGCTGGGATTGATGGGCGTATTGGTGCCCGAAGAATATGGTGGCAGTGGGTTGGGCTATTATGAGTACAATACCATCATCCAGGAAATTTCAAAAGTTTGCGGCTCAATCGGATTGTCGCTGGCTGCACATAACTCACTTTGTACCGGGCATATTTTAACTTTTGGCAATGATGAACAAAAGAAAAAATATTTACCCAAACTTGCGTCGGCCGAATTTATTGGCGCCTGGGGCTTAACGGAAGCAAACACCGGGAGCGATGCCGGCAATATGAAAACCACAGCCGTGAAGGATGGCGACGAATGGATCATTAACGGAACAAAGTCATGGATTACGCACGGCAAGAGTGGCGATGTGGCGGTGGTGATTTGCAGAACAGGTGAACCACGTACAAAGGATAATTCAACCGCATTTATTATAGAAAGAGGTACAGCAGGTTTTAGTGGAGGCAAAAAAGAAAATAAACTGGGCATGCGTGCCAGCGAAACTGCCGAAATGATATTTGATAATTGCCGCATACCGGATGCAAACCGTATGGGAGCAGTTGGACAGGGATTTAAACAAAGCATGAAAGTGCTGGATGGCGGCCGCATATCTATTGCTGCACTGGGTTTGGGCATTGCAAAAGGCGCTTACGAAGCATCATTGCAATATGCAAAAGAGCGTCACCAGTTCGATCAGCCAATTGCTAATTTCCAGGGTATTAGTTTTAAACTGGCCGATATGGCTACAGAAATTGAAGCGGCTGATCTACTAATAAAGCAAGCCTGCGACCTAAAGATGAGGGATTTACCCATGACCAAAGAATCGGCGATGGCAAAATATTACAGCAGCGAAGTGGCTGTAAGGGTTAGCACTGATGCAGTACAGATCTTTGGTGGTTATGGATATACCAAAGATTTTCCGGTGGAGAAATTTTACAGGGACAGCAAGCTTTGCACCATTGGTGAAGGCACCAGTGAAATTCAAAAATTGGTCATCAGCAGGGAAGTGTTGAAATAATTATTAACTCCCGTATTTGGCCGGAGTTTTTTTTACCAGGTTAACATTCCCAAATATTAAAACTGGGCTCACAAGCTATCTTCATCAGCCTTAGCAGTGCCAAACATATTATCTACAGCGCCGCCCAGCATTGGAAATTTTTCTTTTACAAAATCTTTGATGGTCTCCAAAGCTTTAGTAGCCTGTTCATCAGTTATACCCGCACTTGCTTTTAAACGATCTATTAATTCCTGCATGGCCTCTCCCCAACCCCTCTCCGAAGGAGAGGGAACTCGATTTGGGTGTTTTTTAATTCGAGATTTTTTATGTTTTTTAATTTGAGTCTTCGCAAATATCTTCTCCGGCCTCATCCCCCTTCCCCTTCTCCGAAAGAGAAGGGGCGGTACATTAAATATATCCAGACATTTTATCTATCACATCCTCAATATCTACTTTTCGTCAATTGCGCAACCACCATTCGTTGTTTTTTGCAAAACCTGATCTTCGTTTTTATCTTCAAGTTCCCTCTCCTTGGAAGAGGGGTTGGGGTGAGGCCGTTTTACTCCGTATCATACCTATCAACCCTTTCAATACCACTCATCGACACCAACCGGTTAACCAGTTCATCAAGTTCTTCTTTATCGTGTACAAATATTTTTACATTGCCTTCAAAAATACCTTCTTTTGCTTCAATGGTCATGGCGGAGATATTAAATTTTAATTCGCCGCTGATAAGGTTGGTTATTTTATGAATTACACCCACATCATCTAATCCAATAATTTTTAAACCGGTTAAGAAAGAGATCTCCTTATTTTTTGCCCACTTGGTTTTTACCACCCGGTGGCCATAGTTCGCCAGTAACCTGGCGGCATTGGGACAATTAGTCCGGTGAATTTTTAATCCTTCGCCGGTGGTTACAAAACCAAATACATCATCGCCCGGTATTGGCTTGCAGCAATTGGCAAGCGAGTACTGTATCTTATCACTGCTTTCGCCAAAAATGATAAGCTCCGCATCTTTTTTATCATAGGGTCTTGCAGCAGATTCCTTGTCTGTTTTTTCTTCAACAACGGGCTTTACTGGTTTTGGAAGAACCAGTTTGTCACCATGCACACTAAATTCTTTTAATTCTTTGAGGTCTATTTTTTTTATGGCAATTTCATACCACAGATCAAGGGTTGAATTTAATTTATAGAACGAAGCAAGTTCTTCCAGGTTATGCTGGCTCATGGCAGCTCCCATGCCGTCCAGCTTTCGTTGTAATGTATATTTGCCTTCTTCTGCAATGGATCTTTTTTCTTCTTTTAGCGTGTCTTTTATCTTTGATTTTGCTTTGCTGGTTACAACAAAATTCAGCCATTCAATATTTGGTTTTTGTTTGGCGCTTGTAATAATCTCGATCTGGTCGCCACTGCGTAATTTATGACTGATGGGTACCAGTTTATGATTTACTTTGGCTCCAATACACCTGCTGCCAACAGCGGTATGTACGCCAAAAGCGAAATCTAATGCAGAGGCCCCAATGGGTAGCATCTTTACTTCGCCCTTTGGTGTGTACACATAAATTTCTTCGGCAAGAAAAGAAGTTTTAAAATCCTGTAAAAAATCTATCGAATTATCATCGGGCCTGTTGAGCGCTTCCCTTATTTGATGAAACCATTTGTCAAAGCGGCTTTCATCTTCTTTGCCTTCTTTGTATTTCCAGTGAGCAGCCAGACCCTTTTCCGCAATTTCATTCATGCGCTTAGTACGTATCTGAACCTCCACCCACTTTCCATGGGGCCCCATAACTGTTGTGTGCAGGGCTTCATAGCCATTACTTTTTGGGTTACTCAACCAATCTCTTAATCTTTCTGGCGATGGATTGTACTCATCTGTAATAATACTGTACACTTTCCAGCACTCTTCTTTTTCTTTTTCCAATGAGCTGTTTACAAGAATCCGAATGGCAAACAGATCGTACACTTCTTCAAAACTCACTCCCTTTTTTTTCATCTTATTCCAGATGGAGTGAATGCTTTTGGGGCGGCCATAAATTTCAAAATCAAATCCGGCTTTTTCAAGCTTATCTTTTAGTGGCCTGATAAAGTCATTTATGTATTTTGTTCTTTCACGCTTTGTATCGCTTAATTTTTGTGCAATGTATTTGTAGGTATCTGGTTCCATATATTTCATGGCCAGGTCCTCCAGTTCCGTCTTTATATTATACAGGCCCATGCGATGGGCTAGTGGTGCATATACAAAGATCGTTTCGCTGGAAATTTTTAACTGCTTCTCCCTTTTCATGCTTTCCATCGTACGCATATTGTGCAACCGGTCGGCGAGCTTTATCAATATCACCCGAGGATCATCAGTAAGGGTAAGTAATATCTTTTTAAAATTTTCAGCCTGTTGGGTACTGTTGGTGTCCATTACCGTACTTATTTTGGTAAGGCCATCAACAATTTTGGTTACTTCGGTTCCAAATTCACGCTGTATATCATCTAAACTGATGTCGGTATCTTCAACCGTATCGTGCAATAAGGCGCAGATGGTACTTCGTATGCCCAAACCAATTTCCTCAACACAAATTTTAGCTACAGCAATAGGATGAAGAATATATGGTTCGCCACTTTTGCGCCGCATGGTTTCATGGGCTTTGGCGGCCATTTCAAAAGCCGTACGTAACAATTGCTTATCACCTGGTTTAAGTTTTAGTTTTAAAACACGCAAAAGCCCCCGGTAATGCCGCAGTATCTCTTTTTTTTCTTCTTCTTCGTTGAGATTGTATTTGGGTATGTCTATGGCTGTTTCCATAAGTTATGTACGAATTTACGTAAACAAATCTGTTTTCTGTTTTGCAGAAAACCCTTACTTTTGCAGCCCCTTTGCGGATATGGCGAAATTGGCAGACGCACCAGACTTAGGATCTGGCGGAGCAATCCATGTAGGTTCGACCCCTATTATCCGCACAACCGAAATAAACACAAGGAACAAAGAATACTGAGTTTTGAAGTTCATCATTCAGCATTCCTTGTTCCTTGTTCAATATTAAAAAGTTAAACAGAAAAATTATAATGGCAACAGTTACAAGAGAAAACATCGGTCTTTTACATGATAAATTGACCGTGAAACTGATCAAGGACGATTATTTACCTTCTTTTGAAAAGAAGTTAAAAGAATACAGCAAAACTGCCAATATTCCCGGCTTTAGAAAAGGAATGGTGCCAGCCGGCATGATCAAAAAAATGTACGGGGGATCTATTTTTACTGACGAGATATTAAAATCAGTAGAAAAGGAATTGTATGCCTGGTTGAATGCCGAAAAGCCTGAAATTTTTGGACAGCCCTTGCCGCTCAACACCGATATGCGAAATATGGATATGAACAGCCCTGCTGATTATGAATTTGGTTTTGAAATTGGTTTGAAACCTGATTATACCATGGCTGACATTGCAAACGCAAAAGTTACCTTACACAAAGTAGCTGCTACGGATGCAATGATTGATGAAGAGGTTGGCCGCATGCAGATAAAAGGCGGTACGATGACCGAGCCCGAAACAATTGATAACGATGAAAATGTTTTGAATATACTTTTTACAGAAGCTGATGCAGATGGTACTGTGGTTGATGGCGGCGTAAGCAAAGAGAACTCGGTGATCCTGAAATACCTGAACGATGCTACCCGGGAAAAATTTATGGGAAAAAACGTGGGAGAAACAGTTACCGTGCAACTGAACGAAGCTTTTAATGATGATAAACTGGAAATGTTCCTGCAGGACCTGGGCTTTGAAAAAGATAATAACGAAGCTGCGAAAAAATATTTTAGGCTTGAAATTGTAAAGATCGGATTGGTTGAAAAACGTGAGTTGACGGAAGATTTTTTTAAAGAGATATATCCGGGTAAAGAAATTAAAACTGAAGCTGAATTAAGAGAAGCTATAAAAGAAGAGATTGAAAATTATTGGAAAGGACAGAGCAGGAACCAGTTACAGGATCAATTGTATCATTACCTGCTTGATGAAACTAAAATGGAATTTCCGGATGAGTTTTTAAAGCGTTGGTTACAGACCGGTGGCGATAAGGAAAAAACTGCTGAACAGGTTGAGAAAGAATTTCCTGCTTTCAGCAACCAGTTAAAATGGACTTTGATTAGTGATAAACTGATAAAAGAACATGGGCTGGAAGTTGGAAACGAAGAATTGCGGGAGTATATGAAAGTAGAGATCATGCGCTATTTCGGCACTATGAATCTGGGAGAAGATACGGGCTGGATTGAAAGCTATATTGACCGTATGATGAAGGATGAAAAGCAAGTTGACAGCAGTTATCGTCGTTTAATCACGGATAAATTATTCAATTGGATCGAAGGACAGGCCAAGCCTGACGAGAAACTGGTTACTGCTGATGAATTAACTGCCATGCAACATCATCATGAACATTAG
>JANOUJ010000338.1:0-8900 GCA_031416815.1 Chitinophagaceae bacterium | reverse complement strand
GTTTTCATACCTGTTTATTTTTTCTGCACTTGTCACTGCAATATTTAACTTCCTCCCACACCTTCTCCCATTTTTTACGCCAGGTAAACGGCCTGTGGCATGCAGGGCAAATCTTTTGTGGCAGGTCAGATTTTTTTTGGTTCATTTAAGTTGCTGTTACAATAGCATCAAACCTTTAAACAAATTCTGACTGCCATTGTTTATACCGGTAAACATTAAATAATGGAAACGTTGAAAGGAAAAAACATTTTAATTATTGGTGCTACCGGTGGTATTGGTTCTCAAACCGCCAGGCTCTTAAAAGGCGGCGGAGCCAGTTTGTTTTTAACAGGCAGAAATAAAGAAAAGCTCCAGCAAATTGCAAACGACTGTAACCTGGCAATTGATAGAACCTTTGCTTTGGATATTTCAAATGCTAAAGAGGTTGAACAACTAAAAGAAAAGTATTTTCAGCAACTGCTCACTATTGATATTTTGATAAATGCTGCGGGCATCGGTATTATTAAAAACATCGAAACACTGGATGAGCAGGATTTTTTGAGGTCGCTCAATTATAACCTGTATGCTCCCTTTCTGCTGTTGAAAGCATTTTTGCCTGCCATGAAAGAATTGAAAAAAGGCCTCATCATTAATATACCCGGTGTATTGGGTAAAGTACCCATGACAGGTGCAGCCGCATACAGCGCCAGTAAATACGGGTTGGTGGGCATGATGCAAAGTGTACGGGAAGAATTAAAAAGAACCGATATCCGAATCACCAATTTATTTCTTGGTGGGGTTGATTCTCCTTTTTGGGATAATATTGACATGCGTGTGCAGCGTGATAAAATGATCAACACCGAAGAAGCAGCAAAAGCGATCTGGTTTTTGTGCCAGCAGCCTGCCAGCGGGGTTGTGAGTGAAATGGTGCTGCAGCCTTTCAATCACCAGGCTATCTAACATCACGTTCTCATAGAGAAACAAGATATCTATCATGTTTAATTATTTGGCAGTTCGTTATTGTTTTATGAATTTCGGGCAACGAATTGCCAATTATGAATGATCCAACAAAAATTTCCTTCGACAATACTGAATATGCCTTTGCAGCCAAGTCAGATGCTGAATTAAAAAGAGCAAATTTTCTCTTTGGTATTATGGGAAAATCCTGGCTGGTTGATATGGGCCTTAAGATAACACCACTTGCCATTAAATGGGGAATACCGTTCACCAAAACAATGATCAGGAAAACCATTTTTAAACAATTTGTTGGTGGTGAAACGTTGGAAGAAACTGCAAAAGTTGCAGACAAGCTGGAGGAATACCAGGTACAGGTTATACTGGATTATGGTGTTGAAGGAAAGGAAGGTGAAGATAATTTTGATATGGCCCGTGATGAGTTTAAGCGGGTGATCGATTATGCCGCTACCCAGGCCAATATTCCTTTTATGAGCATTAAGGTTACAGGGTTTGCACGCTTTTCTTTATTAGAAAAACTGGACACAGCCATGCATAACCTGACCGGCACATTAATGAAGCGTTACCTTCAGGCGGTTGAATCGTTAAGCGATACTGAGAAAGAAGAATGGCATAAAGTAAGATTGCGTATGCAGCAATTGTGCGACACTGCCGATAAAAAAAACATAGGAATATTGATTGATGCAGAGGAAACATGGATACAGGATCCTGTGGATGCGCTGACCATTTTAATGATGGATGTTTTTAATAAGACCAAACCTGTAGTGTATAATACCATACAATTATACCGCCACGACCGGTTGCAATTTTTAAAGGATTCGTATAAAGCAGCTGAAGAAAGAAATTTTATTTTAGGTGCCAAACTGGTAAGGGGCGCTTATATGGAAAAGGAAAGAAACCGTGCAGCCGCAATGAATTATCCTTCGCCTATACAACCTGATAAAGAAACCTGCGACAAAGATTACAATGCGGCTGTTGAATTTTGTATAGATCATCTGAATAACGTATCTCTGATAGTAGCTTCACACAACGAACACAGTAATTTATTAACAACGCAATTATTAGATAAAAAAGAATTGCCGCACAATCATGGGCATGTTCACTTTTCGCAGTTATATGGTATGAGCGATAATATAACTTTTAATCTTGCCAAATCGGGCTGCTCTGTAAGTAAATATTTACCTTTTGGCCCAATTAAAGATGTAATACCTTATCTAATGCGCCGTGCTCAGGAGAACAGTTCCGTATCCGGCCAAACCGGTCGTGAATTGGGTTTGATCAAGAAAGAATTGCACCGTAGGAAAACTACATAGTGTTTTTACGATATCAAATAAAAGGCGGAAACCGTTGATTCTTTTTTATGATAATATTTTATCTTTGAAGTAATCATTAATGTTGACCCGCCTTATAATACCAGCTATACTGTACCTTTTTCCCTCTGTCATACATGCACAGGTTAGAAGTATACCTGCTATTAAAATAACCACACCCATAAAGATTGATGGTACTCTTGAAGATGAAGCATGGAAAACCATTGAACCAACCGGCGATTTCATAACCATCTCCCCGGTCTTTGGCAAGATATCAACCCGTAATACCAAAGTAAAAATAGCGTACGATAACACCGCAATTTATATTGGGGCATATATGTATGACAACCCATCCAACATCCGTAAGCAATTAACAGCCCGTGATATGCTCGACAGGCAGGATGTAGATATTTTCACCGTAGGTTTTGACACCTATCACGATAAACAGAACGGATTTGTTTTTAAAGTTTCTCCAGCAAATGTTCAGGCCGATCTGAAAATATCGCAAAGCAGTGGCGTTGTTTATGATAACAGTTGGGATGCTGTTTGGGAAAGTAAAACCAGTATAAAGGAAGATGGTTGGATTGCCGAAATGAAGATCCCTTTAAGTGCAATCAGGTTTTCAAAAAAAGACGTGCAGGAGTGGGGCCTTAATTTTGCACGTTTCACCAGGAAAGAAAATGAGAACAGTGTTTGGAATTCCATTAACCCAAACATAAGTGGTGAGCTAAACCAGTGGGGTGTTTGGACTGGTATTTATAAGTTAACTCCACCCACCCGGTTATCTTTTTTACCCTATCTATCCGGAGGGTTTAGAACCTCACCCACTGCGAAAGGCAGTGTTACCGAATTTTTGCGAAGCGGAGGGATGGATGTAAAGTATGGCATCAGCGAAAGTTTTACTTTAGATATGACGCTCATCCCTGATTTTGCGCAGGTGCAAAGCGATAATATCTTACTCAACCTGTCTCCCTTTGAAGTTAAATTTGATGATTACCGGCCGTTCTTTACCGAAGGAACGGAACTGTTTAATAAAGCAGGGTTGTTTTATTCCAGGAGGATTGGGGCTACACCGGGCCTGGCATCAACAGTTTTAGCAAATTATGGCGATAAACCGGGATATAGAATTGAGAAAAACCCTGGCATAACCCGGTTATACAATGCAACAAAATTTTCGGGCCGTACTAAGGGCAACCTTGGGATAGGAGTTTTTAATGCAGTTTCAGCCTCCATGCATGCAAAGATCACTAATCTTATGACTAATGTTGACAGCAGCATATTAACTGAGCCGCTCACCAATTACAACATTATAGTTTTGGATCAGGCATTAAAAAACCGGTCGTCCATTAGTTTTACCAACACCAATGTGCTGCGAAGGGGAAACAGCCGGAATGCCAACGTTAGCAGTATCGATCTTTCGCTATTTGATAAAAAGAATAATCACAATTTTTCATTTTCGGGCCGGTACAGTAATATATGGGGTAAGCGGGAAAACAAAAATGGATTTACCACCAATGCCGGTTTTGGTAAAGTAAGCGGTGTTATTCAGTACAGGGCTTCTTTAAATGTTGAAAGCGATAAATACGACCCCAACGATCTTGGTTTTATTTTAAACAACAATTCATTTGAATACAGCGGTAATATTGGCTATATCATGAATAAACCAACCCGGCACTTTCTTATTCATAATTACAGATTGAGTTTTACAAATACATACTTGTACAAACCTTTTGTGTGGTCGTCATTTCAGTTAAATGCGAGTGCTTTCTTTTTGTTTAAAAATTTCTGGGATGCAACGGTTAGTTTTCAAAGCAGCCCGACCTGGAACAAAGATTATTTTTTACACTCAAGTATGTACACGGGATATTTCCTCAGGCGCACACCCTATTATTACCTGGGTTTCAATGGCAGCAGCGATAGCCGTAAAAAATTATATATCAATTGGAGATTGGGCGCTGCAGAATCACCCTTGCCCAATGATCCTTACTGGAATGTTAACCTCGGATTGCGATACCGTTTTAACGATAAATTTCAGTTGAGCACCAGCATGGATATTGTTCACGACAAGGGAAACTGGGGTGCTGTAATAAAACCCAACGGTTCGGTATTTTTAAACCCTGATAAGTCGCCAATTATTTCCCGCCGCAACCTAAAAACCAATACTGCCATTATCAACGGGCAATATAATTTTACATCCAGGATGAATGTGAATTTTCGTTTGCGTCATTACTGGTCGTATTTGCAGAACACCAATTTTTACAATTTAAAACCTGATGGATATTGGCGTGACACGACGTTCTTCAACAACCTGAATTTAAATTTCAACACATTTAATATAGATATGTTTTTTACCTGGGATTTTTTGCTGGGCAGCAGGCTTACCATTGCGTGGAAGAATGCGCTTGGCGGCAATGCTGTAATTGATCCGTACCGCAACACATCCTATTTTAAAAACTTCGGAAAAGCTGTTGACAATCCGCACAGTAATGAAATAACTGTAAAAATTGTTTACTTCCTCGATTACCTGAAACTGAAAAGAAGAAAATAATTTTTTATTTTAAACTTTGTTAGATTTGTTTCTAATATACAACTGACTTTTTTTGTAAAAAACTAACTATTATGACTCAGCAAACAAGCCCCGATGTTTTAAATTTTGATCAAAACATTAAACCGAAGTTACCAACTGGTTTAAACGTACTAACTATCTTGACCTTTATTGGGAGTGCCTGGGAATTGTATAATACTATCAGTGGTTTTACCGGTGGTAAAAAATCATTGGCAGAACTTGAAAAAGCACAGGACAAACTAGCTGAAGCGCCCGCTTGGGCAAAGAAACTTGCAGGTCCCGAAGTTCAGGAGATGATGTCGCAAGCCATTAATAACCGGGTTCCGCTTTTAATTATGGGTTTGATAGCAGTTGCCTTATGTGTTTATGGTGCATTACAAATGCGGAAATTAAAGAAAGAAGGATACTTCATTTGGCTGGTTGGCGAAATTTTACCTTATATAACGTCAATAATATTTGTACCGGCACTTTTCAATACAATTTTTATTTATTTCAGTGTTATTCCGGTGATGTTTATAATCTTGTACACAATACAGCGCAAGCATCTTATAAAATAAAAGTTTACCACGCTCTGGATATAGTGCCATTAAGTATTTTGATCAGGTACAAATGTTTATTTTCAAAATAATCCGGTACAGCAGCTTTATCGTTCTGTTTTACGGGCCTGAAATTATAGTCGCAAAAAACCTTCAGGTCTTTATCAGAAATATGAGTTAAAAAACTATCGGGATATTTAGCCAGCAGCTTTGTAAATAAATACACCGCCTCAAAGCCTTTATAAGCCATATCGCTGGGCTTGCCCTTATATTTATTATAATAAGCAGCCGTAAGCGATTTACTGAAAGCATTAGTTTTTTCCGTGTAAAATGGCGTGGTAAAATAGACAGGAAAACCAACCAACGCCTTTTTATTGAAGAAAGCAGAAAAATTGTCCCAGTTTGGCATTCCAATTAAAGTAATAGCATAAGTCTTGTGCAGATCATAACTGGCCTTCGCTATACTGCCTGCAAAGGTTTCATCCAGGCTACCACCAATAATGATATTTCTACTGTTGCTATCTAATTTCGATTTAAGAAAACCGGCAGTTATATTACCACCCATGTCCAAAACCTGTATAGGCAATAAAGGTTTTCCATCCTGCTCATTCATAGTTTTAATGTAAGCTGCAACCATATCTTCCTGTTTACCTTTTTGCCTGCAGAGGTATATTTTATCACTACCATGATTTTGAAGAATATAACTGTAAATGGCATCGCAATGCGCCTTCAGCGTAGAGTTCATAACTACCAAAAAAGGGTTTTCGGTAATACCGGCAACATTAGGATAGGTGGCAGATATGAAAGGAATATTTTTTTGCAAAGCAAAAGCGGCCAGTTGTGTAAAATCCTCATCTCTTACACTGCCAATGATCAGTTGCAGGCTGTCTAATTTTTTACCTCTTATAAGGTCGGATATTGTTTCAGTGTATGATTTGGTATCGTAAACACTGGCATCAATAAAATCATCTCCGGCCTGTAAACTGTCTAGTGCTATTAAAGCCCCCTGTACAAAATCAACAGCAGGCATAATAAAACGTGGAACAGCCTGCCTGTATTTAAATGTGGTATTATTAAAAACAGAATCGAGATAAAGCGGGGCAAAGATACCCACCTTGTAAACGGGCCCTTTTTGTACAGAATCATTTTGAGCATAAAGTTTTACCGAACTAAAAACAGCAAGCAAAAAAACAATTCCTAAAATAAATTTCTTATGCATAATCTATATTCTTATTAAATGTATTCTAACCACCTAAATTCCTAATTCTTAACTTTTTTCTACTCCCACTCAATGGTTGCCGGCGGTTTACTGCTTATATCATACACTACGCGGTTAATGCCCGGCACGTTGTTAATTATCTCATTGCTGATATCGGCTAAAAATTCGTAAGGCAAATGAGCCCAGTCTGCCGTCATACCGTCAACCGATGTTACCGCTCTTAATGCAACTGTAAATTCATAGGTTCGCTCATCGCCCATTACCCCAACACTTTTTACCGGTAGTAAAATGGTGCCGGCCTGCCACACAGTTGCATATAAGTTATGTCTTCTTAATCCATTCATGTAAATAGCATCAGCATCCTGCAATAACCGTACCCTTTCGGCTGTTACTTCTCCTAAAATTCTTATACCCAATCCCGGGCCAGGAAAAGGGTGACGGAAAAGCATTTCGGGCGGAATACCAAGTTCAAGTCCAACACGCCTTACCTCATCTTTAAACAATGCCCGGAGTGGTTCTACCAACCCAAGTTTCATCGAATCTGGTAACCCTCCAACATTGTGATGCGACTTGATAGTTTGAGATGGGCCGTGAACAGAAAGCGATTCGATCACATCTGGATAAATGGTTCCCTGCCCCAATAATTCCACGCCTTCAATCTTATGTGCTTCCTGGTCAAAAATTTCAATAAAACCACCACCAATGGCTTTTCGTTTTTCTTCAGGGTCTGTTTTGCCGGCGAGTTTTTTATAAAAATGATCTTTAGCATCAACACCTATTACGTGAAGCCCAAGTTTCTTATAAATTTCCAGCACGTCTTCAAATTCATTTTTTCGTAAAACACCATTATCTACAAAAATGCCAAACAGATTTTCGCCAATAGCCTTATGTATTAATGTAGCTGCCACAGTGCTGTCAACACCCCCACTCAACCCCATAATTACTTTTTTGTTACCAATTTGCTTTTTAAGTGCTTCAATAGTATCGGTAATAAAATGTGCGGGTGTCCAATCCTGGCTGCAATTACAAATATTTACCAAAAAGTTTCTAATTATGGTTTTGCCTTCGGCAGAATGGTATACTTCCGGATGAAACTGCAGGCCGTAAAGGGGTTGCTCGTTGTTCGTAGGCCCTTTAAAGGCTGCTACAGGAATACTTTCTGTTGTACCAAGCAACTCAAATCCTTCAGGTAATTCTTTAATAGTATCGCTGTGGCTCATCCATACCTGCGATGAACCAGCAACATTTTGCAACAGCATATCTTCTTTTACAATTGAAAAAATTGCACGGCCATATTCTCTTTTTTCGCTTTTCTCAACCTTGCCGCCATAAATTTTTGCTGCTAACTGGGCTCCGTAACAAACACCCAATACAGGTACTTTGGATGTCATGGCTTTTATATCGGCCCTTAAAGCATTTTCTTCATTAACTGAAAAAGGCGACCCTCCCAAAATAATTCCCTTTAGGCCGGACTCATAATTTATTTCTTTATTATAGGGAATGATTTCACAATAGACATTCGCTTCTCTAACGGTACGGGCAATTAACTGTGTGTACTGCGATCCAAAATCGAGAATAAGTATTTTTTCTGTCATAGAGCTGCGAAGGTAAATAATACCGATTGGATTTTTATAGGTAATCCAACCGGTATTTACCAAAACCCAACAGCACAAAGCCGTGTTTGAATTTCATCCTGGCACATTGACCGATGGTGAAATTCAGTTTGGCATAATATGTTGGATGTAAATGGCTGCTTACATTTGAGTTTAACGTTAAGGTTTTTTATATTTACGAAAATTATCAGCCATGAAACAACTTGTTTATCTATTTTTTTTAATCATTCTTCTGGGCTCGTGTCGCCACAAAACGGGTAGTGGTGTTATCATATCCGACACACGTTCAACTGACAATTTTGACGGGATCAATGTGGGCGGAGGCTTTGAGGTTGAGGTTAAAATAGGAAGTCCAACCTCCGTTTTAATCGAGGCAGATGATAATATTATGAAGTACATAGAAACATCGGTAGCTGGCAATACTTTAAAAATACGTACTGAGGATATGAATAACTATTCCGATGTGCATATGAAGGTATTTATTACTGCACCGGCAATTAAGCGCATAAAAGCATCGGCATCGGCAGAGGTAGATGTTCTTGATGTGTTGACCGGCAATGATGAGTTAACCTTTGGGGCTTCCAGTGGCGGAAGTATTACATCGAAAATAGATGCACCCCAGGTTACGTCCGAGGTAAGCAGCGGGGCCTCAATCAGTTTAACCGGTAAAACCAAAACCTATTCTGCCCAAGCCTCCAGCGG
>JANOUJ010000337.1:0-3402 GCA_031416815.1 Chitinophagaceae bacterium | reverse complement strand
TGTTCCCCAGGTGGGCCCATCCATGGGTGCAGCCACTCTCCATATATCTGTATTCTGATGCAACACCCATCCTCTTGCGCCATAATGTTCACGGGCAACCTGTGTGCCCTGGTCAGTAATTTCTTTTAACAAACGAACCAATGGTTCAACACATTCAGAAAGGTTGCCGCTTTCAACCGGCCAGTAATTCATTTGAGTATTTATGTTGGTGGTGTATTTCGAATCCCAGGATGGATTCATATTGTCGTTCCAGATACCCTGCAGGTTGGCAGGTTCGGTGCCGGGCCTTGATGAACCGATCATCAGGTACCTGCCAAACTGATAACTCAATGCAGCCATGGAAGGATCGGGTTCTGTTTGAATTTTTTTAACCCTTTCCGATGTTGGTAAAAAAGAATTGGGAGTATTTAATAATTGCAGTGAAACCCGATCAAAATATTTTTTATGATCTGTGATAGCTGATTTAAGAATGCTATTGTAATTTTTATTTTCAATTGCTTTGAAATAATTTGTTACTCTTTGATGTTGATCTGCACTCACATCTTTGTAATTCACAAAATTGGTAGCTGCTGCAAAATAAATTGTTACCGAATTTGCATTTTCTATAATGAGGTTCACATCATCTGTCTTCATGCTGCCACCCTCTGGCACTGCTTTTATTCTTGCTTCATATCTCATCTTTCCTTCTACACCCATATAATCGGCCGATTTTCCTGCGAGGATCAACCCATCATTGCCGTATGGATCCATCCTGAAATAATCAGTTGCATAATTGGAATGCACCTGATTTCTTTCCCCTCTTAAATTAGCAGTAAAAGAAATACTGCCGGGCTTATCAGCCGTAATGCGAACAACAATTACCTGGTCAGGTGATGATGCTAAAACTTCCCGCTGATAAGTAATTCCACTGGAAATATAACTAACGCCTGTAATTCCGGTTTCCAAATCAAGCCATCTTTTATAATCAGCAATGCTGTCCTGGTTCTTAAAAAATAAATGAAGATTAGCCAGGCATTGGTATTTCATTTGCTCAACCGGGTAGCCCATTGTATTTCTGCCGAATAAATTGTGAGCTGCTAAATACTTTTCTTCAAAAACCAGTTTTTGTATTTCGGGTAACACTTTGTAACCACCTTTTACCACTGTTGAATAAGGCCCGCCCGACCAGTAGGTTTCTTCATTTAACTGAATGCGTTCTTCGCCGTTCTTTCCAAACACCATGGCGCCCAGGCGGCCATTGCCAACAGGCAAAGCATCATCCCATTTTTTTGCCGGGGCTGCATACCATAATAAAGTTGCCGGGCTAAATGATTGTGCATTGATTTTTAAAGGGATTTCAGATTGCTGCGCATGAATAGTAAATGCAGCGAAGAGGAAAGCTATAAAAAATGAAATTTTATAATATTTCATAAATGAATATAAATTAAAGTGACTTGAAAAAATAAAAAAATTAATAATGATTTCTCTACATGAAGATAATTTTTTAAGTTAAGATTTCACAATCATTTTAACATTACAAGGAATGCCCTTTTGATTAGTTTTTTATAAAGGGCAGCCCTATTTTTGTATCCAGATGTACAAACAATATTTTTCAAAAGAAGAAGCCCTGCAAAAAGCAAAACAGTATTGTACTTACCAGGAGCGCTGCCACAGCGAAGTGAAAGAAAAATTGTACAGCTTTGGCTTACATAAAAATGATGTAGATGAATTGCTGAGTGAACTCATCAGCGATAATTACCTAAATGAAGAACGTTTTGCCATGCAATTCGCTGGCGGCAAATTCCGGATAAAACAATGGGGAAGAATTAAGATCAAATATGCGCTTAAACAAAAGCAGGTAAGTGAATATTGTATAAAAAAAGCACTCAAGGGAATTGATGAGAGAGATTATACAAAAATTGCAGAAAAACTGTTTGAACAAAAATTAAAGATGCTTAAGGCAGAAAAAAATATTTTTATTAAAAAAAGAAAATTACAGGATCATTTATTGCAGAAGGGTTTTGAAACCGGGTTGGTGCTCAAAATGATTGCCGGTGTTTAGCGGCACCAAAACTATTTCAAACTAAAAAAAACAGTTTCAGCTGGTTTAATACCCAGGATGGTGTTTTTATAAACAGAGCCAAGTGATTTATATTCTGCTGGTAAAATCAGTTTACCAGTTTTATTTACAACGCCCACTTTATCATTCAACATAACCCTTGCATAACCATTTGTAAAATCGTAAGCGCCCTGGTAAATGAATTCCGTTAAGGCATTGCCTTTATTATCAACCAAACCCCATTTGCCATCTTTTGTAGCCCACACCCTGTCTTCTGTCATGTATAAAAGGCTGTTGTATTTAAAATCAATGATGGTATTTCCTTTACTGTCTATAAGTCCGGCCAGTCCATCTTTTTGAACAGGGAAAGTTCCGTTACCGGGAACACCGGCTGCCTCATATTTGTTGTTGTTGATTGGCTCGCCTTTTTTATTGATCAAAAAAAACATGTTGTTTAATTTTACAATGGCCACACCTTTTGCAAAACTGCTGGCTACATCAAACTTCACATCAATAACTTTATTACCCAGCATATCTATATAACCCCATTTATTATTTTCTTTTGCCAGGGCAAGTCCATCAGAAAATTCCCCGATCTCATCCCATGTTTTTGTGTTTACCTGCTTGCCTGTTTTATTTACCAGGTAATATTTATCATTTTTATCTTTAACTGAAATAACCCCGCCTGTAAACTTGCTGCCTTGTTTGGCGCTTACATTAAATACCTCCAAACCTTTTTTATCCAGGTAAGATATCATAGTACCCTGGCCGTTGTGTGAGTAAGCAAGTCCATCGGAATAAGGCCCCTGGAAATAAGTGTACAGGTCTTTTATCTTATTAAAATTCTTATCGGCCAGGTGTGGTACCGACGTGCTGCTTACCTGCAAAGCAGCAATACTTTCGCTAAAGTTTACAACCGAGTAATAGCTTTCGGTATTTAATTTTTTACCGGTATAGTCATAAAAATCGTAGAGCTTTTTTTTGCCTATAAAAATTCCCTCTTCATTAAAATCTCCTGCTTCGCCAAATGGCAATGCTTTTATTGTATTGTTAGCCAGGTTAATTAATTGGGCTGTGTTATCTGTATTTAGTTTTATAGAATCTTCTGTTTCACTAAGGCTGTGGCCATAACTTTTTAAGTTAAGATCGGTAAAGGTCTTTTGCAAATTTCCGTTCAGGTCAAAGATCTTTACTTTGTTGGTATAGTGATAGACGATCCTTTTTTTACCAAGTATTACGCCGTTTGCACTATCCGGCTGTACAATGCATGGCTGGGATCAATAATCACCGGCAGGTGGGTTTCGCGCTTGAGTACCGGAATGGCTGTAACGTCCAGCATATTACGGTAATAGGTTTCAAAGCTA
>JANOUJ010000336.1:0-10217 GCA_031416815.1 Chitinophagaceae bacterium | reverse complement strand
CGGGAGGAACTCCGTAAGTGGGCGGACACTCGCTGGCATCTACAATACCCAAACGACCGCTTGTGCCGGCCCCAATATAAAACAGGCGGCCACCTGTTATCATTTTATCTGTAATTACCTGCACTAATTGTTCAATTTGTGACATGGCGCTTTCAATAGCAGCAGGTACTGTTTTATCTTCCTTATTGATGTTGAAAAGAATATCAGTAACCGACATTTTTTCCAAATGCCTGTAATTTGATTCTGATTCTGTTATCCTGTTAAATGCCATAATATTACTGGTGAAATTTTACCAAACCATCCATTGGTTTTTTAAATACTTTTCCCAACTGCAACTCAAACGAGCTGCACATGTCTTTTAAAACATCTTTAAATCCAAAAGCTACACTGCCTGTAAAATTGATCGGCATCGTCCAGCTTTCACGGTATTTATAAACATGGTTAAAAAAGAAATCATTAAAACTATCTTCAATTATATTCTCGATCATGTAGTGGCCACGGTTTTCAACTAAAAAGTCTGTAAAGGCAGCCAGGTAGCGGTTGGGCAAAGGTTTTTTATATACCGCACTCAGTATCTCATCGCTGTTGGTGTTATACTTTGCATTAAACCGGTCCATCAGGTCTGCATCAAAAGTTTTGTATAAAAAGTATTGAATTACTTTTCTCCCCATGTAGGCACCACTACCTTCATCGCCGAGCACATAGCCAAGCCCGGGGCTGTTCTTCACTATCTTCTTTCCATTATAATAACATGAATTTGAACCCGTACCCAAAATACAGGCGATGCCTTTATTGTGTCCGCAAAGCGCCTTAGCCGCTCCCATCAGGTCGTGGTCAACATAAATTGATGCATCGTTAAATACTTTTTGAACAGCTTTCTTAACCAGCTTTACATTGTCAGCATTGCTGCAGCCGGTACCATAAAAGTAAACTTCGTCAGGCTCTGTTTTTTTAAACTTCACCTTCAGTTCTTCGGTAATTACATATTCAATTTGTTCGGCAGAAAGAAAATAAGGGCTTAAGCCCTGTGTATAAAAAGTTTTTACTGATTTGCCGTTCATTAAACACCACTCCGTTTTTGTGGAACCGCTGTCTGCTATTAATTTGATCGCCATTTAAAACCTTTATTTGGTTTGAAGTTAATTCATTTTGATAATAAAGCCACAAGTTACAAGCTGCAAGGGATAAGTAAAATAATAAAACTTTCTTTTAAGAAACTTGCAGGTACCTTTTAGATGATCAGGTTGTTGAAGGTTTCTCCCTTGCGGCTGTTTTCCCCTTGCAGCTTATTCTTATCTTCGCAAAATGAATAACAAGAAAATACAGGTTTGGTTGCCCTTGCTGTTTAGCATAACAATGATTGTTGGCATGTACTTCGGTTATAAAATGCGGGATGGCATGCCTGGAAAAAGTTTCTTTTTTGCAGAAAAGCGCAGGCCCGTACAGGAAATAATGGACCTGATAAAGAACCGCTATGTAGATGATGTTGATATTGAAAAACTTGCCGCCACTGCTATACAGGCTCTGTTAAGTCAAATAGATCCTCACTCTGTATATATACCTGCCGGTGAACAGCACCCGGTGAATGAAGAACTAAAGGGCACATATTTCGGAATCGGCATTGAGTTTAATATTTTTAATGATACGCTGAATGTTATTCATGTTTTAGAGGGCGGCCCAGGTAATAAAGCTGGCCTCCTTACGGGGGATAAATTTATTAAAGTTGATGACAGCCTGGTAGCAGGAAATAAGAAGGATGCAGATGCTTTCAGGAAAATGCTTAGGGGCGAAAGGGGATCGAAAGTTACCATTACCTATTTACGGAATGCTCTTAAAAAACAAACTGTTATTACCCGGGATGCTATTCCGCTGGTTAGTGTAGATGCCAGTTATATGATGACCAATGAAATTGGTTATATACGGCTGAACAAATTCTCATCTGTAACATACCGTGAGTTTATGGTGGCGCTGGAACCTCTTAAGAAAGCCGGTTTGAAAAAATTGATATTGGACCTGAGGGGCAATGGCGGAGGAATTTTAGACCAGGCAGTAGAAATAGCCGACGAATTTTTAGAGGGTGATAAACTGGTGACCTACACCGAAGGCAGACACGTTGATAAAACCGAATACCGTTGCCGCCGTAACGGCCAGTTTGAACAAGGTAAACTAGTGGTTTTGGCTGATGAGGGAACGGCAAGCGCCAGCGAAATCTTGATTGGCGCCTTGCAGGATTGGGACCGGGCAATTATTGTTGGCAGGCGCACCTTTGGCAAGGGCCTGGTACAGGAACAATTTGACCTGAGTGATAAAAGTGCCTTGCGGCTTACAATTTCCCGATATTACACTCCCATAGGCAGAAGTATTCAACGGCCCTATGCAAACGGAGGCAAAGCTTATTACGATGAAATAAGCAACCGGTACCAGGATACTGCAACAGTTTTTGCCGACTCGGTAAAAAACAATTCTGGTAAAGTTTATAAAACCAAGGCAGGCAAAATGGTTTATGCCAAAGGAGGCATAGCCCCTGATCATTTTATACCTTTCGACACGGCGGGTTTTAGCAAAAATTCTGCATTCATTTACAGTAAAAACACGATAAGCATTTTTGCCTATAATTTTTATCTTCAAAACCTCGCTTTATTAAAATCTTTTAAGACCCCCAATGATTTTATCAAAGGGTTTTCATTGGGTGATGAGCACTGGAAACAATTTACTCAGGCCGCATTAAAAGACTCTATCAATATCAGCATGGCGTCGGCAAAAGAAAGATCCAGCCTGTCTAATCAGATCAAATCGTCCATTGCCCGGCAGATATGGCGAACCGAAGGGTATTTTGAAGTAATGAATACCACTGATGAGGGCATAAAAAAGGCACTGGAGCTTATGGAGATGGATTAACCTTAACTTGTTATTATGTAACTTTATTATTCCGGGCATATTGAAATATTTGCTAATTTTACATCCCGTAACATTTAGGTTATAAACAAACTTGTTCGACTTACAATAAAATCATTTATACTCATCTTAAAAACGTTGTTTATGAAAATGTTGAAATTTACTTTTTTATTATTTGGGGTCTTTTTAATGCTAAATACCAATGCACAGGAATCCCCCAAAAACATTGACGGTGGATCAGCCTCTAAATTTAAAGTTTCAGTAGGTGCAGGAACTGCCAATTATCATGGCGACCTAATGGATAAAAGCGGCCTGTCGCAATCGAGTTTTTCATTTAGCGGAGGCTTGTCTTACGCAGTCACAAATAACTTTGCTGCAAGATTAGACATGGGAATTCAAAAACTTCGTGGATCAGACCGTAATCGTGGTGGTGCTCACAAGACCAGGAATCTGAATTTTAAATCGACTGTTTTTGATGTTGCATTAGCAGGCGAGTATACAATACTTAATTTAAAAAGATTTCCAGTTAGCCCTTATGTTTCTGCCGGTGTGGGTGTATTATTTTTTAACCCTTACACGCATGATCAATTTGGCACCAGGCAATCTTTAGCACCTCTCGGCACCGAAGGCCAGGGCCTGGCAGGCTATCCCGACTACTACAACACGGCTGCGCTTGAATTTCCGATAGGGGTTGGTGTAAAACACCGGATTAACGATAACGTAATGCTTGCTTTGGAGGTTAATTACCGTATCACCAGAACAGATTACCTGGATGATGTTAGCAGTAACAGGTATCCTGACAAAACTTTACTCGATGCAAGGGACCCAAGAACAGCCCGCTTTACATGGCGTGGTGATGACGTCGGGCAGGGAGCTTATCCAAAAGGTTCAACCATTCCCCGTGGCAACCCGGACAACAATGATGCTTTCTTTACAACACAGTTAAAACTTACATTTGGTTTATAAAATTTGCGTATTCTTAATACAATAAAAAAGCAGGCTTTAAATGCCTGCTTTTTTATTGCATAGCAAGTTATATATTCCCTTGCCGCCAAAAGCACAACTGCAAATATCAGAACAAATGAGGCTTGCCATTTACCGGAATTAACTTCATGATCAGACTGAATTAAAGCTCATTCAGTTTAAAATATTAAGATTAATTGATTATTTTTAATTCTTGCTTAATACTACCAAACAACTTCTATGATGAAAATAATCAGGTTAAGTATTCTGTCTTTAGGAATAATTATAACAGCTAATTCTTTTGGGCAGCAATTACCTCCGAGTGGTACGCCTTCAGTTGCTAAAAAACCTACAGAAAAACAGCCCAGGAAAAAGCCCCGGAAAAGTAATGATAACCCATCTAAATTAAGCGTTACCGCAGGAATTGGAATTGCCAACTACGTGGGCGATCTTGTTAAAGGTAATACGGCTTTCCGGCAGTCGAGTTTTTCAAGTAGCATAGGTTTGAATTATGCGTTCATTCCTAATCTTAGTGCACGATTTAATGTTGGTTTTCACAATGTGCAGGGTTACGATAGCAAAGAAGGTGGCGCCCACCCTGAAAGGAACCTGAGTTTCCGATCAAGGATCATTGAATTTTCTTTGGCAGCAGAATTTACTTTAATGAACATGGATAAACATAAGTTCAGCCCTTATATTTTTGCGGGTATCGGTGCATTTAATTTTAACCCACGTGCTTATTATGGAGCTGGTGGAACCCATGGGTTGCGTGAGCTCGGCACCGAAGGACAGGGCCTTTCGGGCTATCCCGGTATGTATAGTCCCATGGCTGTTGAATATCCATTGGGATTTGGATTCAAATATGCGATCAATAAAAAAATAATGCTTCAGGGCGAATTTAATTACCGGGCATCAGGAACAGATTACCTTGATGACGTTTCGAACTATTATCCTAACAAAGCATTGTTAGATGCAAGAAACCCCACGACTTCTAAATTTACTTTTCGTGGAAACGGTCCTTATCCAATAAATCCTACACTTAGGCGTGGAGACGCCCGCAACAAAGATGGTTATTACACAACCCAATTGAAAATTGCTTATAAACTGCAGACAAACAAAACCAAAAAAAGTACAGAGGCTACAATTATATTGCCTGCTAAAATTGCTGAAGTAGATACTGATGCAGATGGAATTGGGGATACGTTTGACAAATGCCCGGATGTAAAGGGAAACAGAGAGAACAGCGGTTGCCCATTGCCTTTTATTGATGGTGCAGAATTGGCTGCTGTTTCAACAGACTCAATGACATACAGGATCTTTTTCGACCTGGACAGGTCACTGTTACTTTCGGACGCCTTTAAAACATTGCAGGGACTTGTTGCAATACTGAAAGCCGATAACACCCTGAAGGTGGCCATCTCTGGGCATTCTGATAATTTAGGGACCGATGCAGTCAATATGCAGCTATCTGCCGACCGGGCAAATATTACAAGAGACTATTTGTTGAGTTATAATATTCCTGCTGAAAGAATAACAACAACGCACTATGGGAAGACCATGCCGATTGACAATACGCAACAGTGGCGCAACCGACGGGTGGAAATAACCATTCTTAAAAAATGAACCAGGTAAAGATTTATAAGGAGGCTGCTTCTAAGCAGCCTTTTTTGTATTTATTATTCAATACTAAACACATCAAACTAAAAAAATTACCTTTGGCGCAAATAACGATACTATATGTGGTTAAACAACATTCTGGATACCATTGGTAATACGCCCCTGATCAAGATCAACAACATTACAAAAAACCTACCCTGCACCGTATTGGCAAAGGTTGAATACTTTAATCCCGGTAACAGCATTAAAGACCGCATGGCACTAAAGATGCTGGAAGTAGCCGAGCAGGAAGGAAAAATAAAACCGGGTGGCACCATCATTGAAGGTACAAGTGGTAACACCGGTATGGGACTAGCATTGGCCGCCTGCGTGAAAGGGTACAAATGCATTTTTACAACCACTGATAAGCAATCAAAAGAAAAAGCAGATATTTTAAAAGCAGTTGGTGCTGAAGTGATCGTTTGTCCTACCAACGTTGAGCCTGAAGATCCACGCAGTTATTATTCTGTATCCAAACGCCTGGCTACTGAAGTTCCAAATAGCTGGTATGTAAATCAATATGACAACTTAGCCAACCGCCAGGCACACTATGAGCAAACAGGCCCCGAGATCTGGGAACAAACAGAAGGTAAAGTGACTCACCTGGTTGTAGCGACCGGTACGGGTGGTACCATTGTAGGAACCGGCAAATATTTAAAAGAAAAAAATCCTGACATAAAAGTGTGGGCCATTGATAGTTATGGCTCTTTGTTAAAAAAATATTTTGAAACCGGGGAACTGGATCAAAAAGAAGTTTACCCTTACATCAGCGAAGGCTTCGGGGAAGATTTTGTACCTGCTAATTACGACATGAGTGTGATTGATGAATTTACAAAAGTTACCGATAAAGATGGAGCCGTAATGGCAAGGCGCATTGCCAAGGAAGAAGGAATGTTTTGTGGATACAGTGCCGGTAGCTGTTTACAGGGGATGTTGCAATTGGCAGCAGGTCCGGGTGGAAAAGGACAGTTGAAGAAAGACGATGTGGTGGTTTTGATATTTCACGACCATGGCAGCCGCTATGTGGGTAAGGTATACAACGATCAGTGGATGCTTGAAAGGGGGTTTTTAGATGTAAAAACCTTTAAAGACCTTGTTGGCGGCCGCGGTACGCAACGCTTGATCAACCTTAATAAAGAAGATACAGTGGCCGATGCCATTGAACTTATGCGGAAATACGATATTGAAAATATTCCGGTAATGGAAAAGGAAACCAGTGTGGGCGCTATATCTGCAAGTGGCTTGTTCAATAAAATCTTGAGTAATCCCGATATAAAAACCCAAACAGTAGAATCAGTAATGGAAAAAGCCTACCCCGAAGTAGCTTTTGAAACGCCCGTTGAGCGATTGAGCAGTTTTATTACCAAAGAAAATGGTGCCGTTTTAAGCAAAGATGATAGTGGCAGTTTTCATATCGTTACAAAATATGACATTATTCAGAGCTTAACCAAATAAGCCCCTCGTTAATTTACGAATACCTACAACGCAAAACCAGCCTACATTTAATTGATTTAGCCCGGTATTTTATAGTAAAATAACTCCATACCAAATACGTATTTTTACGATTGATCATAGCGTAACTGTTCTATACCTGATTCCGGGTATCTACTGCTGCTGTAGTAATTATATTAGGCCGAAAAAAGAGCAATATCGCTCTATAATAGAATGTTAAACTGTTGCATCTTTGTGTTAGAAGTTGATTGATAGGAATTAAATATCAATCGTTATCCAAAATCCAAAGTAAAACCAATGAACTGAATCCAATGTTTGTGAAGAACCATCAAACAATCCAATATCAGTCAACTTCTTTTTAACTCTTTGAAAAAACCAAAAAACACTTAAAGATCTTTTCCTATTGAAAAACCAACGGATCTAAAAGTAATAATGAAAACCAATATCCTGCCTATGCCTTAAAAAGCGATGATGGCAAAAACCAACAAAGACCAATATCCTGGCTTATGCTTTAAAAAGCGATGATAACCGAAAAACCGGAAAAAACCAATATCCTGCCTATGCCCTGAAAAGCGATGATGGCGACAATGAAGAACCCGTACACTGAACACAGGACAGCTCATTATCGGACATGCTACATAAAAGGTAACCCCCTTTGAAAAGCAGGTGCCAAGATCCTGAAAAAACCGGCTAGTGCTTGGCTGGTTAAGAAATTGAACTTCCACACACACCTAATTACGACAGGTTTTTGTGGAAGTTTTTTTATGCCCTCAATTTTTATATTGGTTATTTTTGGTAATGATATTACAGTCGCCAACTGATCTCCTCTATCCCCCTAAAAGAATTATTTCGTTGGTTCCGTCACAAACAGAATTATTATATGATCTCGGCTTAGAAGCTGAAACAGTTGGTATCACAAAATTTTGTGTACATCCGCAAGGTTGGTTTAAGACAAAGGATAGAATTGGCGGTACAAAAACTGTAAGCATTAAAAAGATACATCAGTTAAAACCTGATCTCATCATAGCCAATAAAGAAGAAAATGTAAAAGCGCAAATTGAAGCGCTTGCATTTGATCACCCGGTATGGTTAACAGACGTAAACAACCTGCAGGATGCATTAAAAATGATAGCAGATATCGGTCAACTAACCGGTAAAAATGAAGAAGCAATTTCTTTAATTGATGAAATCAGCAAAGCATTTGACACATTGATTCCAAATAAACAGCCGGTAAAAACTGCCTACCTGATCTGGCGAAAGCCATACATGGCCGCAGGTGGCGATACTTTCATAAATGACATGTTGTTGCGATGTGGTTTTCAAAATGTATTTGCTGCTAAAACCAGGTACCCCGAAATAAGTATTGCCGATCTGCAAACTACCAATTGCAAACTGCTGCTGCTGTCTTCCGAGCCCTACCCTTTTAAACAAAAACATATTGATGAATTAAGCAGTCAACTGCCTGATACAAAAATAGTTTTAGCAGACGGTGAATATTTCAGTTGGTACGGGAGCAGGCTTTTGAAGGCGCCTGCGTATTTCCATAAACTAATAAAAACCAAGGCTGAAACAAATTAATGGTTCACTTCAATTTCATTGGTTTTATATAAATTTGCCAAAACCCAACCAAATATGTCAAATAAAAAAATTGTAGAATTATTAGGCGACCAGGCTGATGGCTTACTAAGTCACGTTTGTAATGGAATTAAAAAAACTGATATACACCTCCCGGGCCCCAATCATGTAGATGACACGTGGAGGCTAAGCAACAGAAGCAATCAAACATTAAAAAGTATTCAAAATATATTAGATCATGGCCGCCTTGGTGGCACAGGTTATGTATCTATCTTACCGGTTGACCAGGGTATAGAGCACAGTGCAGGTGCATCATTTGCGCCTAATCCCATTTATTTTGATCCTGAAAACATTGTAAAGCTTGCAGTTGAAGGCGGTTGTAATGCGGTTGCATCTACCTTTGGCGTGTTGGGCATTGTGAGCCGTAAATACGCTCATAAAATTCCTTTGATGGTTAAAATTAATCACAATGAATTTTTAAGCTTCCCTAATAAGTTTGACCAGGTAATGTTTGGAAGAATACAGGATGCCTGGAATATGGGAGCCACTGCAATTGGCGCTACGATATACTTTGGCAGTGCTGAAAGTACCCGGCAGATACAGGAAGTAGCCACTGCATTTGAAATAGCGCACGAACTGGGCATGGCCACTGTACTCTGGTGCTATACCCGTAACAATGGTTTTAAAGTTGATGGCGTGGATTATCATACATCAGCCGATCTTACCGGCCAGGCAAACCATTTAGGTGTTACCATCCAGGCAGATATCATTAAACAGAAATTACCAACCAATAATGGAGGATATAATGCTACCAAACATGGTAAAACCTCTCCGCTTGTTTATTCAGCGTTAACAACCCATCACCCGATAGATCTTACCCGTTACCAGGTTGCCAATTGCTACATGGGCCGTGTTGGTTTGATCAACAGTGGTGGAGAAAGTAAAGGCGCTACCGATATGGCAGAAGCAGTAACTACTGCAGTTATTAATAAACGTGCCGGTGGTATGGGACTGATCAGCGGCCGCAAAGCTTTTCAAAAACCAATGACAGAAGGAATTGGCCTCCTGAATACCATACAGGATGTTTATTTGGATGAAAGTATCACAATAGCTTAAAATTAGTTTATGGTTTGTTGTTTGTGGTTTATGGTTAAAACTTCAAACATTAAACCACCAACGACAAAACTAATATTATGAAAAAAGAAGAAGATTTTGATGCCAGCCTGGCCGGTGAAGAAGGAACGGCGGAAGAAAACAAAGCCAACTGGTTTAAACGCATGAAAAAGGGTATCCTTACATCCACCAAGGATAAAAAAGATGCCCCTGAAGGCCTGTGGTCCAAATGCCCGTCATGTAAATATACCTGTACCGTTTCTGAACTGGCCGAAAGCAAATTTGTTTGTCCCAAATGCGAATATCACCACCGCATTGGCAGCATGGAATATTTTGAAATTCTGTTTGACGACAACCATTACACCGAACTTTTTGCCAACATCATATCAAAAGACCATTTGAATTTTGTTGACCTTAAACCTTACGGTAAACGTTTAGAAGAAACTTATGCCAAAACCGGCATCCACGATTCAATCACTGTAGCGCATGGAAAAATAAACACAAACGACCTGGTTGTTGCCTGCATGGATTTTGAATTTATTGGCGGCAGCCTGGGCAGTGTG
>JANOUJ010000335.1:0-2602 GCA_031416815.1 Chitinophagaceae bacterium | reverse complement strand
GCTGCACGAATTTGAATATGAACTTAATGGAATAAATAATAGTTTAAAAAGCTGCCTGGTTGTAAAAGGCGAAGACAGTCTGCGTACCGCCATGGCTAAAACAGTTGGGTTGCCATTGGGCATAGCCGCCGGGTTAATTTTAAAGGATACTATTAAGCTAAAGGGTTTACATATTCCAACTGTAAAAGAACTTTATCTGCCCGTACTGGAAGAACTTGAGAATGCCGGAATAAGGTTTACAGAGAATTAATTATTTTATACGTATAAAATAATTATCTTTGTCGTATAAATTAAAGATATGGATGCAAAGGTCACTTTAAGTTTTGACCAATCTGTTATTAAAAAGGCCAAGCGATACGCCGAAAATAACAATATAAGCCTCTCGAGGCTTACAGAATTTCTATTGAGTAAAGTTACCAGCACCAATTATCAATCTCTCGAAGACCTGCCCATTTCTGATTGGGTAAATACCGTTGCTGAAGGTGAAGTTGAGTATCAAACCAAGGCTAAGAAAAGTAAAGACCTGAAAGCTGAATATTTCAAAAGTAAAAAATGAGGATATTTTTAGATGCTAATATCCTGATTTCGGTACTGAACAAAGAATACCCTTTGTTTACTTATGCAGCCCGTGTCGTAAGCCTGGCAGATCATAAAAAATTTACAGTTTACACCTCCCCTGTTTGTTTAGCTATTGCCTTTTATTTTGCAGAAAAAAAGAGTGGTTCACAATTGGCAAAACAAAAAATAAAGCTGCTTGCAGAAAAAATATCAATTGCTGCGGTTGGTAAAAATGAAGTGTCACAGGCTTTACAAAACAAACAGGTAAACGATTTTGAAGATGGTATTGAATTTTATGCCGCACTAAATAATAAATGCGATGTCATTGTAACAGAAGATACCGGTGATTTTTATTTTGCTGAAATAAAAGTATGTGGGGCTCAAACTTTTTTGATGGAGTATTTATTTTAATATTTTTTCCTTTCACTCAGTTTATGTGGATCACTGATGAAAAACACCTTTCTCAGCATCCAATAAAAAGTTATCCCGGTTGGCAAGAATAAGATTTTTGATCTGAACAACTTTTATCCAGTATATTATCCAGCATATAACAAAACCAATATTTGCCAATGTTCCTATGAGTGGAATGAATGAACAAATCCGTAACATGTTTTTTGCAGCGCCAATACCTTTGGTTGGTTTTATTTCGGTGGTGGTTATGTTTAACCGGTAACATTCCAATTGAAATGAATCGGCAATTTTATTTACAACGTAAAACATCCATACAAAATTAAATAACGGAATTAATGAAAGCCAAACCTGCCCCGGGGGCATTTGCCTGTTTTCGGGACTTACAGCTTCCAGCGCCTTTTGTAAACTTATAAAATAGAAGATGCTTGGAATCAGGAATAATGCCAGCATTACTAAAACAAGCATTGCTGAGCCCCCGGTGTTAAAGTCGTACATAAGGTTGATTTGGGTACTCAAAGAAATGCAAAATTATGCAGTGCTAAAATTCTTTTAACTCTTTTACTTTAAAACTAAAAAAAAAGTCAGCCTGCGCCTGCCTTTGTCGGCAGACAGGCTTGGCGAAGGTGGGTTTAATTTGCATACTGGCTTTGACAAGCCCAGCCTGGCACCTCAGAGGAATAAATGCTGCTCATTGTTTAAATAAAATCCTCTTTAATTCAGCTACTCCTTCTGTGGCAGGCATTTCAATTACATGTACGTTGTGTTGCTGCTCGATAGCTGGTATCTTTTTATCAATGATGAATTTGGGCAGATCAGGTGCAGTATAATACAATAGGGATGCTGCCGGGTAAACCTGTAAAGAAGTTCCTACTACCACAAAATAGTCGCAGGCCTGCACAATGCTTACTGCTTCTTCCATCATAGGTACCGCTTCGCCAAACCAAACAATATGCGGCCGTAACTGTGCACCATCTTCAGCGGTATCGCCCAGGTTAATATCGCCCCGAATTTCAAAAGAACTGGTTTCATCAGCCACGCTTCTCATTTTAAATATCTCACCGTGCAGGTGCAGTACATTGGTAGAGCCAGCCCTTTCATGCAGGTCATCAATATTCTGCGTAATTACAGTTACATAAAAGTACTGTTCCAGTTCGGCCAATCCAATATGAGCTGCATTGGGCAATGCGATCGTTACATCCTTTCTGCGGGCATTGTAAAAATCCAAGACCAGTTGAGGGTTATTGCTCCAACCCTGCGGTGACGCTACTTCATAGACATCATAACCATTCCATAAGCCGTCACTGTCCCGGAAAGTTTTCAGGCCACTTTCTGCACTTATTCCGGCACCGGTGAGTATAACAATGCGCTTTTTATCTCTCATTATAATTCTTCTTACCGGCTGTTAATTTTTCTATTGTAGTTTGCAGGCGTGTTTGCCTGGTGTCCTCTCTTTTAGCGCTGAGGATCCATTCCACATATTCTCTTTTATGGGTAAATGCAAGGCTCTCAAAAAAGCCGCCTGCGTGCCGGTGTTGAATAAATAATTGTGCAAATTCGGGAGGAGCTGTTATAGTATGGTTTTTATAATCTACGCCGGGTGCAGGATTCGTGCTGCAGAAGTTAGCTTTTTTTT
>JANOUJ010000334.1:0-5215 GCA_031416815.1 Chitinophagaceae bacterium | reverse complement strand
AAAAATAGAAACACTGCATATAACCCGTAGTGGCGAAGGTGCAGCAGACAGGTTAACGCTGGAAGCCAATGAAGTAAACAGGCAGCGTAACGAAATAACGGCTCTGTCAAACCTGGCTTTACAGTTATACCAATGGTATGTAAAACATGGCCATGCCCGAAACGAAAAAGACGAGAAAGGTGTAAGAGAATTTTTTAAACAAAACCTCCGGATCAATGCAAACCTTAAAGGTTTCTACCAATTGCTGTACCTGTACCAAAGTTACTGCTGGTATGCATTTATTCGCCAGGATTTCCTGATGTATTACCGGTACAGTAAAAAATGGGTCGACCTTTTTAACAGGGAGCCGCTAATGATCACGGTTGAAACCGGTCATTACATAAAAGGATTGCACAACCTGCTCACTGCCAATTTCGACCTGCGGAATTTTAAGAAGTTTGATAGATATATTGCCCGTTTTGAAAGATTCATTTTATCGAAACCGGCAAACCAACACGATAATTTTCGGATGCAGGCATTTGTATACTTAACGAGTGCCCGTATAAATCAGCATTTGATGAAAGGCACTTTTGGGGATGGAATAAAAATGGTGCCGGCAATTGAAAAGGGATTGGACGAATTTCAAATGTATATTGACAGGCACCGCGTTCTGGTCATACAATACAAAACTGCTTTGCTGTATTTTGGCAATGGTAATTATGAAGAGTCGATTGACCAGTTGCAGAAAATCATTAACGGTCCCATTGACATGCGTATTGACCTGCAATGTTATGCCCGCCTGTTGCACCTGATGGCTCATTTTGAGCTGGGCAACGATGCCATCATTGAGTCGCTGATAAAATCCGTTTTTCGTTTTATGTCACGCATGGAGAACCTTACTGTGGTGGAGGAGGAGATGTTTAAATTTTTACGGAACAATGTTTATGAGTCTGCCGAAAAATTAAAGCCCGGCTTAAAAATATTGTTACAAAAGATAAAGCATTTTGAAAAGAACCGTTATGAAACAAGGGTGTTTTCCTATCTTGATATTATTAGTTGGATTGAGAGTAAAGTATTTAACAAACCTATGAGCGCCGTTGTGCATGCCAAATATTTAGAGAGCAGGCACAGGTAATTAAAACAAGGCTCAGTTATCCTCTCTAAAGATCTCAATGGTTTCTTTATAAGTGCTGTCCCTCGTAATAACCTGGTCAAAAAATTTATCTGCTTCAGCTATCTTGTTCAATTTATGTTTTGTCATGCCCATATCCAATGCATAAGAGATCATCTCCGGGTGATTCTGAACCAGGTTTTGATAATGTAATTCAGCTTTTTCAAAATTTTCCAATCTGTAGTAAGTCCTGGCGAGTACTTCTTCTATGATCCTGCTTCCACTTACATTAAAAGCTTTTAAATTATACTCCAGCGCTTTGTCCAGGTCAGTAAATTTATCGTCATATTCCCCCAGGAAGATCAGGCCAAGCGTGTTGTTGATCGTCATTTCATCGGGATCCAGGTTCACCGCTTTTAGCAACTTTTTTAATGCAGCGGCGGTCTTCCCTCTCAACAGGTCAACATCAGCCGCATTTACCAGGTAATCCGAACTGTTTTTTTTAAAGCACTTGGCGGCGAGGGTGGAAAAGTGGATCGCCGAATCTTTTTTATCAAGTTCATTATATGTGATGGCAATATTACGATAAATGGTCCCTTTTGATTTTTTTGTGAGTTTTGGATTTTTAATTGCTTTTAAAAATGCCTGTAGAGCTTCCTGGTATTTCCCTTTGTTGATCAGTTCGATCCCTTTCCCGTTCACATCTATAGCATCATCTTCTGTAGGCAATTGCCCGCAGGAGAACAGGAATAAAAGTAACCCTGATAAACCATAAAGTATTAATTTCTTAACAGGATGTTTAATTACAAATGTCATAAACGTCGTCTTGTCTTTTATAAATTTACGCTAAACAGACTTACCTCCAAATGTTCGTGATGTTTTAGTTTCAATTTAATTGTTCATATTGATCCCATGTGAACCTAGAATCATAGGAAAACAGAGTAACATAGGCTTATGTGATTTTCTATTGTTCACCTATATGCCTCCTGTGGTTCAAGCAGACACTGCTCAAATGTTTATTTGCTGACAGTTCCTGCTTTTAAAAGTATGCTCAATATCCTTGGGATTGTATTCCGGTCTCCTTCATCAAAATATTCATGAATGTGCATGATCGTAAAACCATTTTTTTTTTGCAGCCTGCGTAAAATCAGACAAATGATGATTGAAACAGGAAACAATTTGTTCTCCTTCATCTGTATCATACCGGGCCTTGGTACCGGTATATTGTTTAAAAGGATGTAGTTCGCCAATGTAAACGTATCCATTTTCCGCAATTACTTTTGATACCTTTTCAAATAACGGTTCCAGGTTTTCAATATGTTCCAGCACCAGGCTGAAACTGATGAGCCCGTACTTTGTATTTGTAAAATTCCAATCCTGTAAAATATCTGCCTGTATAAAATTTACCTTTTCGCTGTTTATTTTTTCTTTAGCCTTTGCAAGCATTTCTGTAGAGAGGTCAACTGCTGTGATTGTTTTTGCTTTGGTAAGCAGCCAGGCTGTATTTTTACCAGTGCCACAGCCAATTTCCAGGCAGGTTTCAAATTCAATATTGGCAAGCGTTTCCTGCAATGCCAAAGCCTCCAGATCACGGGTTTTATTGATGTTGGTATCGTATTGAACCGACCAGTTATCGTATGCTTTTTGTACGCTCATGGTATCAATTTTTCGATTTTTTGTTTTACAGTGCCATGTTCTCCCAGGCGTATGATGCCTAAAATAAGGCTTACAATAAATCCGTCGTGTGTAATGATCTTTGATTTTGCGGCAACAATTTTATCTCTCTCCGCTATCAGGCCATCCAATTCTGCTCCTGTTCTACCTGCAATGCATAGTGCAAATTTCCACGCACCTTCACGACTCAGTTGCATGCTGAAATCAATCATAAAATCATCTACATTCTTTGTCCTTTGTAAGATCCATTTTAGACCGGGCCAAATTTTGGCGAGGCAGTTTTGCACGCCTGTTACCAGTGACGATAAGATAAGGTTGATCCTGTTAAAATCATCCTGTAGGTCATTGATATTATTGTTTGCCGAAACCTGCGCCGCAGCTATACCCAGGTCAAGATTGATATGTGCATTCATACCCATCAACAAATGCTGCAGCACAATGGGCCAGTAATCAGTTGTTATGTCGAAAGCCTTCTTCCAGGATGCTGTGAGCGGTTGGTTATTTTTCCAGGCAAAATAAGCATCTATGTAACGGCTTGCAAAGATCACATCCAGCTTTTCCATACGTGGGCCATCTGCAAATTCATTATTGGCAATGCCCAGTTTTACCCTGGCTGTTACAATTCGGTAAAGTATGGCAAAGTAGCCTGCTGTATCGTTATTGTCTTCCGATCGTTTAATAATGCCATCCAGTGTTTCGAGCACTTCATCAAGGGTATTTAATGTGGGCATTGTTGCAGGCTTTATAAGATCACTGTAAAGTAATTAAAAAAGGCAGCTTTTTCAAACTGCCTTTTTATTGTAATGTTACTTAACCGGTCATTTAAATAATCCTGCAAAGAAAGTTTTCATCTCATTCCACGAAGCTGTATCTGCAGCTGCATTGTAAGCGATGGGTATCTTAAACTTTTGTCCCATGGCAGTTGCATCGGGATTGGTGAATGCATGTGTGGCGCCGGGATAACTTTTAAAAGTGTATGCAGCACCAATTGAATCCATTTGTTTTTTAAACGCAGCCACTTCAGTTTGCGGTACAAACGAATCATCATCGCCATGCAACACCAGTATTTTCGTTGTGATCAGATCTTTTACAGCAGGTGTGCCTACCAGGCTGCCATGAAAACTAACAATGCCTTTTAAAGGTTCTCCCAGGCGAACAAAATTCAGCAACATACCACCACCAAAACAATAACCGATGGCACCGATATTTTCAGGATCAACTTGCTTGTAAGTTTTTAATTTGTTCAAAGCGGTGTCAAAATGTTTTTTGGCCATAACCGGATCCTGGTAAAACGGCGTAGCTAATTTACCGGCAAGTTCGGGGTTATCTGCCGTGCGCCCATTGCCATACATATCAACTGCCATGGCAATATAGCCCAGGGAGGCAAGTTCCCTTGCACGTCTTTTTGCATATTCATTTAAGCCCCACCATTCGTGTACAACCAGTACAGCCGGGCGTTTGCCTTCAATATTTTCATCATACACAATATAACCCGCCATGTTAAGGCTGTCTAACGTGTAGTTCACATGTTCTTCCTTGAATGTGGGCGTTTTGGTCGCTGCTGTTTTTTCTTCGCTGCTGTTATTGCATGATGCAAATGTGAATGCTGAAAGCAGTAAAGCTGCTGTTAATTTAATAATTTTCATTTTATCTTTTTTTTTGTTTATTAAACAATCCCTTTTTTAAAAAGTTTTAGACCCTTGTGTCTTCCACTAGTTTGAAAGGTGTCAGGCTGAGCTTGTCGAAGCCGGTATGTTTTCTTTATGTACCCCGCCTTCGACAAGCTCAGGCTGACAGCTCACTAATTAAATAGGTAATTCAAACTGAGGCGCTACTAAATCCTGAAACAAATTTAAACCAAGAAATGCTTACAATCATTTTGCTATTTTTTGTTTTGCATCCAGTACTTCCACATCAAACACCAATATACTGTTTGGCGGAATTGTTGCAGAACGGGTTCGTATTCCATAGGCGCTGCCTGAGCAAATGTATAACCGCATCTTACCGCCAACCCTGCAGTGCGATAAACCAATTTGCCATCCTTTTATTAATCTTTCCAAAGGAAAAGTTGCCGGCTTTTGTTTGGTTTGATCAAATACACTCCCATCGCCGAAGAGTGAGCCTTTGTAATGCACGGTCAATGTATCAGTAACTTTTACCAATCTTCCTGTACCTTCTTTCAGCGATTGATAAAAAACGCCATCCTCATAATTTACACTTTCTTTGGGAAGGCTGATACGCAACATATCTTCCTCAATTTTTTGTTGTGCAAGGCTGTCTATATTACTCATTTGGCGAAGTGAAGGTGCATTAGTGGTTTGTGAGTCAAGGGCTTTCCAGGTGCCGTTGCTGCGTAGGAGCCAGCGGTTGGTAAACGCTGCATCATAATCTTTTATTCTTCTAATGCCGGCATATTTTACAGTTATTGTATCAACATAAAGTCGTGTAGCA
>JANOUJ010000333.1:0-1903 GCA_031416815.1 Chitinophagaceae bacterium | reverse complement strand
CGATACGGCATCTAAAGCCTCTTGTGTATAACCACTTGCGTTCTTACCCCATTTAATTGTTTTTTTTGCCAGAAAGGGGAGCACATCGGCGCTCTTCATAATGGCTGCCTTCTTAGTATCAATAACTGCTAAAAATGGGGGAAGATGATCGCCCTTATTTAATGCATCCTGTACATAGTGCATCAGTTGGGTAAACATGGCATAGGTGCTGTGACTGCCGGTATCTTTTGCCTCAAACCATATTTCTTTGGTTTGTATATCTATCAGGTTTTTGCTGTAACCTTTTAAACCAAGGGCTTTTATATAGGCATCCTTTACATCTTCTTCGCTACGGGCCTGCTGCAGTTTTTGGTAAAGGTTCATAAGTACTAAGCTGTTTATAAAGGTATTGAGGGTGGTTGGTAACAGGTTACAAGTTACTAAAACACTGTTTACAAAATTATAAATATAGTGGGTTATAATTAATTACACCGAGGCGAATGTGTGTATGCCGGAGACCTTGCATTATCTGCTAATTCCCGAAAAATCACCTGAAAAAAAATCTGGTGTTTATCCCTATTTTTTTTCACTGGTACGATATAATTTTTCGCCATAAAAAGAAGCTGTTACCAATTTCCTTATTACAATCGGGTATCTTAATTATTCATATTTAAATTTTAAGCGTATGCCTATAAGTAACCTTAACAACGACCATTTTGGCCAGGCCGAAATGGATGCCATCAACAAAGCATGGAACGATATCCTTGCTGTTTTAACCGGCAAAAGCCGCAACCTTACACCCGAAGAGCGCCAGAAATTTGGCAGCGTATCGGAGCAAAACAAACTGGTGGTACAAAAAACACTGGAGTATCATACCAACCAGCCGCATTTAGACTGCCCGGATGTGGATTACACAGAGTTAACCGCCGACTGGGCCGACCGTACTTTTATGGCGGGGTTTATTTCAAAAATGAATGAGGCAGATAACATTTGCAATAACATTCGCATTACCCACGATTATGATGCTTTTAAAGGCGCCCAAACCGATTACGATTTTACCAAGTACAAAATGAACACATCGCCAGGCGCAGGATGGGAAAGCAAATACGATGACCTGCTGCCATTTTTTAAAACCAACAATAACACCGGCGACAATGATGCGCCACCTACGCCCTAAAGGCCGTATTTTTAATGTAATTGATTGATCTGTAATTAAATACCTTGCTTTGGCAGGGTATTTTTATGCATTTTTAAGGGATAAAATGCCGTTGCCGACGTATGGATAACCCGTTTAGCAACGTGTGTACCTAGGTAACTGACGGGTATTTAGGGGTATGTAGACGGGGTTTACATGGGTTCGGGAACGGGTGTTACCCGGTTGGTAAACGGATTTGAATAGGTCACTGCACGTATTATCATAGGTATTCAGACGCGGTATCCATAGGTTAACAACGGTTCTGCATAGGTTGGTATACTGGATTTAATTTGGTTATGCGGTTGACGATCAATTGTTATTTTAAAATTTTAAAATGAGGCTGATTGTTTGTTTGATCTATGAAACCATATGATATAAAATGAAGAGCTGGGAATAACAGCAAATGGCATAAGAAGAGGTAATTAGTATTTTGTAAAATATTATGCGTTGATTGTCATGTAGTTATGTTTATTTTAAAGTCTTATAATTAAGCGTTATGATAAGATTGGTTAGCAGGTGGCGTAAGTTCAAAGAGAACGCCACCCGAGCGAGGCGCAGCAATGGTTTTGTGAGAAATGTATTTTGTTTTTAGCTGCGGAGCATTGCCGGTAACGGCAAAACCTACTCGCTTTAATTTGCCCTTACAAAAGTTTCACATAATATGTGGATTATTTAGAAAAAAAAGTTAAGCGGGCGTATTACATTTCCATTTTAGCAGCAATAATAGGA
>JANOUJ010000332.1:0-5963 GCA_031416815.1 Chitinophagaceae bacterium | reverse complement strand
TGCTGCAATGTGTACAAGTTTTGTAAAGGTTTGTGTACATACGGGAACATTGTTTGGGTTAACCCTTACAACAACATGCACTACTGCATAACTGCCTGGCAACGCATACGTATGTGTTGGTGAGATCAACTGGCTTCCGGTAGTGCCATCACCAAAATTCCAGAAATGGCGCACAAACGGAGAATCGTTGGCAATAGCCGGGTTAAATTTTACGGTGTAATTAGTAAGATACTGTACCGCAAATTCTGCATTACAATTGGGGGTGGGTTGTGCTGTTGCCTTAAAGGTAAAGGCGGCAAGGGTAAGCCACAGCAGCGTAAAGATCTTTTTCATAAAAACTGTTTATAGGTTAAAGGATAAATAGGGATTTTAGCTTAAGGTAGACGCCATGGTTTTTGATTGTGTTGCCTAAAGGGTAAAAATATTAATAATTTTCCCGGATCGCAAGCAGGAACTTTTCTACGGCTTTGCGTACAGGAGTGGCGCCGGTTATATAATTATTAGCTAAAACGGAGAAAATGAGAAGTGTACCTTTTTTGGTAATTAAGTAGCCGCTTAAGGCACAATTATTACTTAAAGTGCCGGTTTTGGCGTAAATAAAACCGCTGTCCTTTTTGTAATAGGCGGATAAAGTACCGGTGCCACCGGTAGGTAAAATATTTTTTATCCGGTCCCAGCCAAATTCGTTTTTTGTTTTGTTGAGGATGTAAACAAAAGATTGTGGCGTAAATAAATTATACCGGCTGAGGCCGCTACCATCCACCCATTTTGGTTTTTGAGGAATGTCTTTCAGGTCTGATTTTAATAAAGTATCAATGATTTTTGAATCACTCATATAACCCAAATGTTCATTGCTCGCCATTAATAAAGTTTGCTCAGCAAAAAAATTATCGCTGCGGTGCATCATGGGTTTAAAGAGGGAGTCGGAGGGTTGGGAGTGGATGGTAAAGGTTTTTGAAAGATCCGGAACTGAGACAGGCAATCGTAAAAAAAATACGTCTTCAGATTTTAAAGTATCTTTTAATAAATCGGCAATAAATTCAGGTGTGGTTTTAAAAGGAATTGAAGTTCTTCTGAATGGCGAATTGGCCTCTTTTACATAAAAAATATTCGCTTCATATTCTCTTTCTATTTTGAATTTCTCAGTATCAACCTTCCGGGTCTTAGCATCAAAACGAAAAGGACCCTTTGAAGGTAAAGCCCATCGCATTTGAATCGAACCGACTGAATTTTTTATCTCGTAATTCTTGAGCGAAAATTCAATAAGGTTATTGTAAATGGGAAATGAAGATCTTTCCGCCATGTAAGATTCGGTATAATCATTCCATGCCCACCCATTTCCCAATGCCGCAGCATCCCATTGATAGTCATAAATACCAACAGGCTTCTTAAAAGATTTAAGATAATTGAATAAAGGCTGATATGTAAACTCAGGGTTTAAAAAGGTTGGATCCCCTGAAGGATATACAGCCGTTATGGAGTTATTATCGAACAGTCTTGCCGCTATCAAACTATCCCCCAAATATTTCATCCCTGCATACAGCGTAAACAGCTTGGTATTGCTTGCCGGTATAAAATATTTTGTTGCATTGTAATTATACCAATACTTATTGGTTGCCGGCTCGTAAATGCTGATGCCGATGTGACCCGTGCTAATGGTGGAGTCTTTTAATAAAATAGCATCAGCCTGTTTGCTGATTTGTTTTGTTACTGAACAGGAAGTAAAACAAATTAAAAAGTAAAAAGTCAAAATTAAAAAGAAGAACCTCCTGGTATTATAACGCTCCATTTTTGACTTTTTACTTTTTACTTTTTTTATTCGCTTCCATCTCCTCCATGTCCTCCCCTTCGGGGGGAGATAGAGGGGGCCTAATCACGTTCCTGCGCCCTCAACCACCGCTCCGGTATTTCATTACGGCTGGCCTGCACATAATCGCCGTAACTGCATGGAATGAATTTCTTATTTGGCAACTGCATCCACCAGCGCCCCGTTCTTTTACTTTGCAGAAAAACAGATTCCACTTCATTAAAGCTGGTATGATACTCATTAAAGTTATCCCTGTCTTCAATGGCAGCTTCCTGTTTGCTGCGGTTCTTGCCATCTATAAAATACCATAGCATTTGAGATATCTGTTTGGCAGTTAGCTCATACAGGTCCTGTTGCGGCTGGTAACCATAAATGCCAAAGCTGTTTACTTTATCACTTAGTCCCGCAAACCTTGCCAGTATGCAGGCTTCTTCGCCGCTAAAACCATTCGGGCTTTCGGTGCTGGCTGGTGAGTCGCTGTATTTAATAGCGCTGATATCGAAGCTCAATAAATGCGTGTTCCTGATAACTGGTTCCATCTCTTCCAGGTTTTCCCTGGCAGCGCCAACCCGATAGCAATCAAAACGCAGCTTATCCATAGTCTCCAACATACGTGGGTGAACAAAATAACTTTGAAAACCGATATGATTATAATGCTTTACCAGGTTGGGTTCGCCGGTAAGCATCTCCAGTAAAAAATTTTCGCTGCGTAACGGGTTCTCGCCTTTCAGGTTAATGGTTGCATCAATGCAGGTTGCTTCTATTACCTGTTTCAATTCTTTGTAAGCATAATATTGTGCCAGCGTAATATCGTGTGAACCGCCCAAAATAACAACCGTTTTTTTCATGCGGAACAATTCTGCAAGTACCGTTTTAATAGCGGCATAACTGTCGTTTAATGTGGCGCCGGTTTTTATATTACCGATGTCGGCAATAATCACATCGGTATGCCAGTAATGTAACTGGTATAAATTTTTTCGGATGCTGTCGGCTGCATGGCCTGCATTATCAAAAATGCCGCTGCCCCTTGTTTCATTTACACCCACCAAAACAATATCTGCTCCGGTTATATCAGGCAGTTCATGTTCATAAATGGAAATGTGTTTGGCCAGCTGGCCATCGGTGTATCCTTTATCATCATTCAGTTCATTAACAGGAATAGCAGTTAAAAAGTCGTGCAGGTCGTACATCAGCAATGTTTGCGCAAACCTAATTTATTAATTTCAAATGGAAGATTTACAGTCATAAAATATGATTCGATCTTATGTTTTTTCATATCGCTAAATTGTTAACTTCGCTAATACAATAATTTTTGACGATGAACAATAAGCAGGAAATATTAAACGACGTAGTAATTAAGTTTGCAGGAGACAGTGGTGATGGTATGCAATTGACAGGAAGCCAATTTACCAATAATACAGCCATGCTGGGCATTGACCTGGCAACCTTCCCCGATTTTCCTGCGGAGATACGTGCCCCGATAGGTACTTTACCGGGTGTGAGCGGTTACCAGTTAAGGTTTTCATCAGACAGGGTGTTTACACCGGGCGATGCCTGCGATGTGTTGGTAGCCATGAATGCAGCTGCATTAAAAACTAATTTATCGGCACTAAAACCCGGCGGAAGAATTATTGTAAATGAAGACGGTTTTGATGCAAAAAATTTAAGGTTGGCCAATTATCCTGAAGGCGTGAACCCGCTGGAAGATGACAGCCTGGGTAATTATGAAGTGATACGGATGGATGTGACCAAGATGACCCGGGAATCCCTGAAAGACATAACCATGGGCGTGAAGGAAAAAGACCGTGCAAAAAATATGTTTGTATTGGGTTTTTTATACTGGATGTACAACCGGGATATGGAAACCACTATTGGTTTTATAAGAGAAAAATTCGGCAAAAAGCCGGAGATATTTGAAAGTAATGTAAAAGCACTGCAGGCTGGCTATAATTATGGCGATACAACCGAAACCTTTACCACACGATACTCTGTGGCAAAGGCAAAAATGGATCCGGGCACATACAGGTCAATCATGGGTAATCAGGCGGTATCCTATGGCCTGATAGCAGCTTCGGAAAAAAGCGGGCTGCCTTTATTTTTAGGCAGCTACCCCATTACTCCGGCCAGTGATATTTTACACGAACTGAGTAAGTATAAAAACTTTGGTATTAAAACTTTCCAGGCCGAAGATGAGATCGCTGCGATCACATCGGCCATTGGTGCCAGTTATGGTGGTAGCCTGGCCGTAACCACCAGCAGCGGACCCGGTATTGCATTAAAAGGCGAGGCGATGGGTTTAGCTGTGATGCTGGAGATACCTTTGATCATTATCAATATTCAGCGTGGTGGCCCATCTACAGGTTTACCAACCAAAACAGAACAAAGTGACCTGATGCAGGCTTATTATGGCCGTAACGGAGAGTGCCCGATGCCTATCGTTTCTGCATCAACACCCAGTGACTGTTTCAGTGCTGTGTATGAAGCCGTGAGGATTTCGGTACAACACATGACACCTGTTATGTTTTTAAGCGATGGCTATATTGCCAATGGAGCCGAGCCCTGGAAATTTCCTGTGGCTGCCGATCTTCCTGAAATAAAAACCCAGTTTGCCTCGCAGAATTTTGCTGGTGTAATGGATAACGAGGGTAAATTTCAGCCTTATAAAAGAGATGATAAATTGGTGCGCCCATGGGCCATACCAGGTACACCCGGCCTGGAACACCGTGTTGGTGGTTTGGAAAAAGCCGATGGTACCGGTAATATCAGTTACGAACCCGAGAACCACCAGCACATGGTAAAAACCAGGCAGGCTAAGGTTGATCTGATAGCCAATTATATTCCCGATCAGAAACTGGACAGCGGTGAGGATAGAGGTAAAGTACTGGTATTGGGCTGGGGAAGTACATATGGCGCAATAAAAAGCGCCTGTTCAGAATTACAGAAAGAAGGCCGTTCGGTATCACATGCACACCTGCGTTATATAAGACCATTCCCCAAAAACCTGGGCGAAATTTTAAAGAATTTTGATACGGTTTTAGTTCCCGAGATCAACAACGGGCAACTGGTAAAGATCATAAGAGATGTATATTTTGTTGACGCCAAACCTTATAATAAAATTATGGGCATCCCCATAACTAAGGGAGAGCTTGTTAACGAAATTAAGAATATGCTTTAATAAAATCCCGCTTAAAAAAGTACAAAAAAGCCCGTTCAATTAAATTGAACGGGCTTTTTATATAAAGATTATTACCTGATTTTTTCTCTTCCGAAAGTATAACCAATTTTTAAGTTGAACGTAAAATAAGCATCTTTATTTTTGGAATGGCCCCGCTCTCCGCCTACTACAGTCGTGTGTCCTGCGTTAAGTTCATACTGACGATCGTTCAGTAAAAGGGCATTGGTTAATTTTGCACCCGTAAAATAATTAGCGTATAAAGTAGGGTCAATATATTCTTTACTCACATCGTCCAGGTAATCGGTATTTAATTTTCGGTAAACAAATTCGGCCCTAACACTTAAGGTAGATCCAATATCGTACTTAGCGCCAATTCCTAATGGAATGTTCAGTTGATTGAGGCTATAACGCTTTCTGTCAGGATATTCTGCAAATCCCTGTCCTTCGGTACTTAAGGGCTGCAGGTCAACCCATTTATTACCCAGTTGCGCTTGTGGCTTAAAAGAGAAAAAGCCTACACCCGTAAGCAGGTAAGGCGATATCAGGGGAGGTTCTTTTTCCTCATCGTTCCTGCCAATAATATATAAGGGATGAATTTCGAGGCCGAGCATAAAGTCTGTTATCTTAGATCTGAAACTTAAGTTCCTTTCGTATCTGCCATAAGTTGAAGGGGCTACTTTTGCAAGTACTTTATCATCGGCAGCTACGGTACCAAAAGTAGCTTCCAGCCTTAAAGCAAGCATATACTCATACATGGCTGTAAGGGAAATACTGCCGGCAAATTTTGTTTTACCCAGGTTCAGATCTTTTACGAATTTTTTTCCCACGCCCTTATTACCACCTAGATCGGTCAGGCAATTCATGATACCTATAGAACCCCCAAGTTCAAATGTAATTGGACTATCGTAGTATTTATTATCGTAAAAATAATATTGAGCCGATGCTTTTTCTACGGATACGGTAAGCATTAAAATAATGCTG
>JANOUJ010000331.1:0-9246 GCA_031416815.1 Chitinophagaceae bacterium | reverse complement strand
AAAGAACTGGCCTTTCAAAATGAAGAAAAGGAAAAGCGGGCAGCGGAATTAAGTATTGCAAATAAAGAACTGATTTTTCAAAATGAAGAAAAAGAAAAAAGGGCTGCAGAGCTGATCATCGCCAATAAAGAGCTGGCTTTTCAAAATGAAGAAAAAGAAAAACGGGCAGCAGAACTGATCATTGCCAACAAAGAACTTGCTTTTCAGAATGAAGAAAAAGAAAAAAGGGCAGCAGAACTGATCATCGCCAATAAAGAGCTGCTGGCATTTACCTATATATCCAGTCACGATCTGCAGGAACCTTTGCGTAAAATACAAACCTTTGTTACCATCATACTTGATAATGAAGAGAAGAACCTCTCGGACAAAGGCAAATATAATTTTCAGCGCATGCAGTTATCAGCCCAGCGTATGCAGCAGCTTATTGACGATCTCCTGGCCTTCTCCCGCATAAACACCACCGATCACAAATTTGAAAAAACAGATCTCAACCTGATCATTGAAGATGTAAAAACAGAATTGAGAGATACTGTACTGGAAAAACACGCCACCATTGATACAACAGAGATCTGTCAAGCAGATATCATCACTTTCCAGTTCCGGCAACTCATGTACAACCTCATCAGCAACGCCCTCAAGTTTTCAAAGGTGGATGTTCCATTACACATCATCATAAAAAGCAGTATTGTAAAAGGCAGTATATTAAACCATAGCAGGCTGGCCATTCCTTCCGGTGCAGACGGTAATGAAACAAATGGCCGTGAATTTTTTTCGCCCGGAAAAAATTACTGCCATATCAGCGTATCAGACAACGGCATTGGCTTTGAGCCGCATTTCAGCGAACGCATTTTTGGTGTTTTTCAAAAACTGCACGGCAAGGAAGTGTACAAGGGTACAGGCATTGGGCTTGCTATTGTAAAAAAGATAGTAGAGAACCACAAGGGATTTATTACAGCTACCGGCGAATTGAATAAGGGCGCATCCTTTGATATATATCTGCCTGCAGACTAAGAAATAAGCAAGGCTATATTAAACTAACCCGTCTTCCACAAGCTCCCCGAAATGATTGGGACAGGCAGACTGACAGTCCGCAGGATTCTGCGAACAAAGATCTTAACAAAGATTTGAGACCTCTGCCTCGGTTCGTGTCATCACGAACCGAAATGTTACATAATAAAAAAGAAGTTATAAATTGGTGAACCCACACACTAATAAATTAAAAAGGCTGGCAATGGATAAAAGCATATTTACAGCAAAGCGAAAAAACTACATTGAATTAGGTGAAATATTTTTTTGGACCGCAACGATTAATAAATGGCAAAGGTTATTATGGAAAGATGAGTACAAAAATATAATCATTAATTCTCTGCAATATTTAAGTGATGCAGGCAAAGTAGATGTGTTTGCATTTGTGATTATGCCCAATCACATTCATTTAATCTGGCGTGTAAATGAGATGAATGGCAAGGAATCAGCACAAGGTTCATTTTTAAAATATACAGCACATGAGTTTAAAAAAATGCTTAAAAATGATGTAGATAATAACCTGGCTTCTTATGCCGTAAGCGCAAGTAATAAAAATTATGAGTTTTGGCAAAGAGATTCATTAGCTGTGCATTTATATTCAAAAGAGGTAGCGTATCAAAAATTAGATTACACACATTATAATCCATCTACAGAGCGTTGGCAATTGGTGTCCGATCCAAGCGATTATATCTATTCTTCAGCTAAATATTATATGCTGGGAGAAAAGCAGTATTCATTTTTAAAAGATTTACGAGAAGAGTTTTGAGAGATTACAAATGTTACATTTACCATGCTTATGTAAAAGGAATTGGCAGTACATAGTAATTATAAAAGCATTTTTTGCAACATGGTTCGTGGGGACACGAACCAAGGCGAAGGATTTATAGAGTGAAAGTTTAAGGGTTTAGCAGTATTAATCATCGGGGTTTCACGAAAGAGTATATTGACTCGTAGGATTTGCTGTGAAAACCCCGATGCGACGACATGAAAAAACCTCCGGAAAACCGGAGGCTTTTTCATTATAGCTAATTCAATTATCAATAATTCCTCAATGTCATCTCTACTCTCCTGTTCTTTGCTTTACCAACGGCAGTATTGTTATCTGCTACGGGCCTGCTTTCTCCATATCCTGCAGAAGAAATGCGGCTTTCGGCAATTCCCTTGCTAACAAGGTAAGCTCTTACCGATGCAGCTCTTTGTTCAGACAAGGTTTGGTTATAATCATCATTACCTACAAAATCAGTATGACCATCGATCTGTAATTTATAAGAAGCATTGTCTGTTAAGATAGAGACCACATCATTTAATTTAGGAAACGATTTAGCCAGCAATGTTGATTTAGCAGTTTCGAAGAAAATATTCTGGGCGGCTATTTTAATACGCTTGATGATCTCCTCGCTTATTACCGGGCAACCAAAATTTGATGCCGGGCCTTTTTCTAAAATACATTTATCTTCTTCATCATTCACGCCATCCCCATCCGTATCCGGTATCGGGCAACCCTGGTATCGGGCCAATCCTGCAACAGTAGGGCATTTATCCAACTCATCATTCACTCCATCATTGTCGGTGTCTGGTATCGGGCAACCCTGGTAACGGGCCAAGCCAAATACATCCGGGCATTTATCATCTCTGTCAGCAATGCCATCTCCATCTCTGTCGGGGCAACCCTGTAAAGAAGCTGGTCCTGCTATATCGGGGCACCTGTCAGCAGCATCCAACACACCATCTCCATCCCTGTCTAACACAACGGCAACAGGTATTGGCGGTGCTACAAGCGGTATAATTTTACGACCGGCTCCAACTTTTAAAGCAATGCCAGCCCTGATGGTTGTTAAATTCCAGGTTTCAACCGTACGTGGGTTCTGGCCAAAATAAGGATGATAAGAAACGAAGGGAGAAACAACAAACCTGGTTTTACTGTTTGGTGAACCCATCATGAAATCATACCCCATGCCTACCTGACCGGAGATACGGGTTGTATGTGTATTGTTTATTTCGCCCTCAACATCAGCAGGTGGTGTTTGGTTAGGAAAAGCAGGGTTAATGCCTTGTTTGTAGGTGAAGGATTTTTCAGTTGTGTAAGCCATACGTGGGCCTGCATAAATATAAAAACCATTTTTAAATGGAGCCAGTAGTAAACTCGGCTCTAAAGTAACATAGCTGAGATTCGTTGACAGATCTGCCGGGCAATTACAGGCAGTTGTTTGCTGTTCAAATTTTCCCCTGCGGCTGTCATATCCGCCCTGCAGCATAAAACCCAAAACCGAAGTGGCCGGACGGTATTGAATAAGTCCGCCTGCATACACGCCAATTCCTCTTCCTTTATGAAAGGTAGTTGGCGGAGTAAACTCAGCGTTCAGTTGCCTGGTACTGCCATCAAAAAAGTTAACATTAGCAGCGCCCACAACACCAAAATACCAGGATGGGTTTGAATACTGTGTTGTTTGCGCCTGTGTTTGTATACCTGCGATCATAAAGGCACTTACAATAAGTGTTTTCATCAGCAGGCTGTAATTGAGCCACGCTTTGCGTGGTTCAATGTTAATTTTATTTATAAATTTCATAGTTATAGTTTTTAAGGCTTATTAATGATGTTTGTGCTGGTCATAACCACTGCGCCATTCCTGGCCAGCATACGTCCAACTGCTGTAGCATGCGAATTCATGGTGATGGATGTTAACGCCAGGATATTTCCCTGGAATGAAGTAAAGTCTCCAATGATAGCTGAGCTACCCGTTTGCCAAAAAATATTTTTTGCCTGTGCGCCACCGGTAAGTATAACACTGCCGCCTGCGCCACCAACTGTGGTAAAGCCGGATGCTATCTGAAATATCCAAACCGCATTTACATCGCCCTGTGCATCGAGTGTAAGATTGCCATTACCTATTGAAAGTGTAGAGGTTGATTTATAAATGCCCGGAGCCAACGTTTTACCACCCTGATCACCTGATACTGTTACCGGTGCAGGAGATACTGCTGCTTCGGCCATAAGATATGCATTGGTAAGATCGGTCTTTGCCTGCAACAACATAGCTGGTGTGCCCGGAGGTGCAATATCATCCGATGCATAGATCGCTCCATTCACGATAGTGGCAGGAGGAAATCCGGTAACAGATGAACGAACACCGGGATAGATACCAACATCCAGATTGTTAATAACACTTGGGCCAGCCTGGTTGCTAACGCCTACGCCTGCTAAAATTCCGAAACGGGCTGCTGTTCCAAGAACAACCGGACCAGGTCCGGGGCCTGCACCGGTGCTAAAGCTCCACACATAATTATTTGCTAAAGGAGTGCCTGCAACATTCCTTGCGCCGGTTGTAATGGTAGCGGTATAAGTACTGTTGGTCAAAAAATTAGCGGATGGTGTAAATGATGCTGTTGTACCGCTGTACGTAACATTTCCGGCAACTGGTGTTCCAGCCCTGCTTAAACTGAACGTTGTAAAGTTGATCGTCGCAGGGTCCATAGGCATACTGAAAGTAGCTGTGATCACTTTACTAAGTGGCACATTAATAGCATTACTGGCCGGATCAGTTGAAGTAACCGTTGGCGCTATACTAGACCCGGTAGTAAAGGTCCAGGTGTAGTTATTTGCCAATGGCGTACCAGCCAGATTCCTTGCACCTGTAGTTATTGTAGCGGTATAAACAGTGTTTGCAGTAAACGGCGCAGCAGGAGTAAAGCTCGCTGTTGAACCACTATAAGTTACTGTACCCGTGATGGCAGTTGCTCCCTGCCTAAGGGTAAATGTAGTGGCATTGATCGTTGTTGGATCCATGGCCATGTTGAAAGTTGCAGTAACTGTTTTGTTAAGTGCTACCCCTGTAGCATTGTTAACAGGATCAGTTGAAATCACTATGGGAGAAACAGCTGTACCGGTGGTAAATGTCCACACATAGTTATTTGCTAATGCAGTACCGGCAACATTTCTGGCGCCTGTTGTGATGGTAGCTGTATAAACAGCACCTGGCATAAGATTACTTGATGGCGTAAAAAATGCAGTTGATCCCGAGTATGACACGGTTCCGGGCACAACCGTTGCGCCCTGCATCAGGATAAAGGTTGTTGCATTAATTGTTTGCGGATTCATCGGCTCACTAAAAGTTGCACTGATGACTTTATTCAATATTACACCTGTTGCATTATTTGCGGGATCGGTTGAGATCACTGTAGGTGCTGTAAGGGAACCCGTTGTAAACGACCAAACATAATTAGCAGCCAATGCTGTGCCTGCTGTATTTCTTGCACCGGTTGTGATGGTAGCTGTGTAAACAGTATTAATGGCAAGTGGGCTTGTTGGTGTAAAAGATGCTGTAGTTCCGTTGTAGGTCACTATTCCTGGTACCGGAGTTGCTCCCTGCATTACAGTAAATGTTGTTGCATTAATTGTTAATGGATTCATCAGCATATTGAATGTTGCCGTTATGATTTTATTAATGGGTACACCGGTTGCATTGGGTAATGGATCGGTAGAAATTACCACCGGAGACAATGTTGCACCGGTACTGAACGTCCAGATATAATCAGTTTGCAAGGCATTGCCCATTAAATCTTTAACTGCTGTTGTAACCCTGCCGGTGTAGGTAGTGTTTACTGCCAGCGGAGCAGACGGTGTAAAGGTTGCAGTTACGCCATTATAAGTAATTGTTCCGGCAACCGGTGTTGCACCGGTTATGGTAAAAGATGCCTGCGTGATAGTTGCAGGATTCATCTCTTCATTGAAGGTTACAGTAATTACTTTATTAAGCGCTACGCTTGTTGCGCCATTTGCGGGATCGGTTGATATTACAAGCGGGCAAATGCCATCAACGGGAACGAAGTCATCTTTTTTGCAACCGACTAAAAACGCAGCAATAGATAAAGCAGCGCATGCAGTTATAAACAGGAGTTTCCGATTTTTTTTCATAGGTATTGTTTTACGTAGTTAAAGAATTGGCAAAGGTTCTTTTACTATCCACCATAAACGTTATACAGTTCTGCTATTATCTTATAAAATTCTCACATTACCTTGATGGAAACATTTTTTATAAGGAACTGGTGAATGCAGTTTTTATGTGACATGAAATTTAATACACTCTTTAATATTCAATTAGTAGTAGACATGTGTGAATCATATAACTAAATAAGAAAGTTATGTAACACTAAGGTTAATAAACTGGCGCAATTTTGGCTTATAATTCCTAATTCTAGTTGTTGTTAATAGGTATAACATGAAATTGCTTTCTCACTCAGGTAATAAAATTGAATGAAGCGTTTAAAAAAAATAAGCCTGGCGTATGCACTGCAAATTTTTGCCGTTATATTTCTTTTTGGCTACGCCGTTAAATCACCGGAACATAAAATGAAAACAGCAGCAACAAATGGCGCCATGCCTTTGGATCTTAATAAAACATCAATCGTAAATCGAGGAGCTGATTCAGTATCAACAGAAAAAATAAATACATTTTGGAATGTATTTACAGCAAAAAGCTGGTGATGGTCTAAAACCGTTTTGCAGGTTCAGTATCTGAACCTGCCATGTTTAAAAATCCCGTAAGTCATCGCAATCGCCCGCCGGGCTTACCTTTTCATATTCTTTTGGCCGATAATTTGTAGATGACTTAATATAATAAATATGAAAATTCAATTATCGTTGTTATTGTTCCTGCTCGGCTTTGTTCACACGGTTCAGGCATCCGATAATTTATTAAATATGAAACCAGATAGTTCATCATCCTATGCATTGGTTGCAGGCGGCAGTAAAGGAATTGGTTACGCTATAGCCGAAGCGTTGGCAAAGCGCCATTACAATCTTATTTTAATTGCAAGGCATAAAGATAGCCTCGTTGCAGCCAAAAACAAGCTTGAAGCCTTGTACGGCATACATGTAGAGATATTGGTTAAAGATCTTGCCTTTGAAAATACAGCCAGCGAAATAGCAGCATGGTGTACAGAAAGGAACATTCCGTTAAAGATGCTTTGTAATGTTGCGGGCCTTGGTGGCGAGCATGATTATTTATCTCTTCCGTTAGATTCATTAAGGTATATGATACGTCTTAATTTGGAATCGGTTATGGCGCTCACTTTAACGCTGCTTCCTTTACTCGAAAAAAATGCCCCTGCTTATATTTTAAATGTGGCGAGCATGGCTGGCTTCTCTCCCATTCCCATCAAAAATTTATATGCCGCCACCAAATCAGCTGTTGTTTCCTTCAGCTATTCTTTGCGGTATCAGTTAAAAGATAAAAATATAAGTGTGAGTTGCCTTGCTCCCGGCCCCGTTTTCACCAAGCCCTCCATTAAAGAATATACAAGGGAAAAGTTGGGCAGCTTCGGCATGAGCATGGCTGTTCCGGTAAAAAAGGTTGGAGAGGTTGCAGTAAAGAAAACCTTAAAGGGAAAAATGATCATAGTTCCCGGTACATTGGCAAAAACATTATCCGGGGTCATCCGTTTTTTTCCCAGGCGTTGGGTTGCCTGGTTTTACTACCGCACAACCAAATAAATACGGTGCACACACCTGGCCTACCTAAAAGTAGGTCTGGTATTTGTTTTGCACACCAATAATTCATCAAAATATGTTGTATTGATAGTCGCTTTAAAAAATATTTTTACTGATGCAGGTAATGTTACCATATTTACCCTGAGGTTCTTTAAAGAATTGGTGAAGCCTCCTTTCGAAATAAAAGAGTTTCTCAGGCAATGTTATGTGATGGGTTATAAATCACTGCCCTTAGTTGCCATCACCGGTTTTATTATGGGCCTGGTACTCACATTGCAGTCACGCCCCACCCTTGTTGAGTTTGGCGCCGAGTCGTGGTTGCCGGGCATGGTTGCATTATCGTTGGTAAGAGAGATCGCACCGGTTATCACTGCATTGATATGCGCAGGAAAACTTGCTTCCGGTATCGGGGCCGAATTGGGATCGATGAAAGTGACCGAACAGATCGATGCCATGGAAGTTTCAGCGATAAATCCATACAAATACCTGGTAGTTACCAGGGTGTTGGCTACCACTTTAATGATACCCATATTGGTAGTGTTTGCAGATGCGGTTGGGATTTATGGCGGCTATGTGGGGATAAATATCCACAGTGACCTCTCCTTGTTCCGATATTTCCAACAGGTGCTTGACTCGTTGGTTTTCCTTGACATTTTTCCTGCAACAGTCAAAACGTTTTTCTTCGGATTTTTTATCGGAATGATCGGTTGCTATAAAGGATTTACAGCAGCCAATGGAACCGAAAGTGTTGGCAAGGCAGCAAATGAAGCAGTAGTGGCAGCATCGCTTACCATATTTATAATTGACATGATGGCTGTACAAATAACAGATCTTTTCTTCTAAATAAAATGATAGCAACGAAAGCAGATATAAAAGCACAGAAACCAGCAACTTCAACGGAACCGGTAATAAGCATAAAAGGATTGCATAAGTCTTTTGGAAAAAATAATGCTGTTTTAAAAGGTGTTGATCTTACTGTGAGCAAGGGCGAGAACCTGGTGGTGTTGGGCAAGTCCGGTTCAGGCAAATCAATACTGATAAAATGCCTGGTTGGTTTGGTTGCGGCGGATAAAGGTGAAATAAAAGCATTTGATACAGATATCAATACGCTGGATAATAATCAGCTGAATGCAATAAGAATAAGGATCGGGTTTCTTTTTCAAAACTCCGCCCTGTATGATTCCATGACCGTAAGGGAGAATCTTGCATTTCCGCTAAAGCGCCATTTAAAAAAATTAAGCGCTGAAGAAGTAGAAGCAGCGATCATAGACGCATTGGAAAGTGTTGGCCTGGCAGAGGCCATTGATAAAATGCCTTCGGAATTATCTGGTGGAATGCGCAAACGGATCGGGCTGGCCCGTACGCTTATTTTAAAACCTGAGATCATACTGTACGATGAACCAACAACCGGCCTGGACACCATTACCTCCAGGGAGATCAGCGAGCTGATACTAGCCATACAGAAAAAAAATAAAACCACCTCTATCATCATTACACATGATATGGCATGTGCAAAATTGACCGGTGACCGCCTTGTAATTTTAAAAGATGGGGTGATTGATGCAGAAGGAACTTATATGGATCTGGAAAAAAGTGATGACGAATGGGTTCGCTCATTTTTCAATTGATCACGCAATAAAAATTTTAGGTTGTTCGGATCTTTTTGGAATAACCTACATCAATAAAAAAAATAAACACATGAAAAAGGAATCTGGTTTTACCTGGAAATTGGG
>JANOUJ010000330.1:0-2153 GCA_031416815.1 Chitinophagaceae bacterium | reverse complement strand
CATCCAGCTAAAAAAAGAAGGACAAATACTGCAACTGGCACCCGGCGTCAGAATTAATATACGTTATACGGATCTGCCCCTTAGCCCCCAAATGAAATTTTTTATTGGCGACGAAACCAATACACAGCATTTTAACTGGGTGCCAACCCCAACCCCTTCACTGGATACAATCATAATGGGAACTCAGTCTTACGAAATATACACCAAGCGCCAGCGTTGGATAAGTATTGCCACATTATTTGATGCAACCGTAACAACGCCCCGAATAAAAGTAAGTGCAGATATAGCGCCTTACTTTACCAATGCCAATACAACTGCATTTACTGTGTTTAAAGATCTTCGTTCGGTAGTTGCCATGCAGGGTAATTTAAGTACCCGTAAATTTATTTCCGGAAAACTGCCGGTGGGCAAACAGGTTACCGTTGTTGTAATTTCCAAACAGGGAAACGATTATTATTTAGGGTTCCAATCTGCCGTAACTCAAATTCCCGCTGCAAACGCTTTGGTACAACTGGTACCTGTTGTACCCATAAAAAAATCTTTACCCGAAATACTGGCTTATCTCAGCACGCTTTAGGTTTATTAAAGTTTAATGAAAAGCGGCTGCATAAAATATGCAGCCGCTTTTCTATTCTTTCTAATTATTAATTACGATACCAATGTTCCAACTTTTTCTCCGGTAACAACTTTTAGTAAATTGCCTTCTGTATTCATATCAAAAACAACAATGGGCAAATTGTTTTCCATACATAGTGTGAATGCTGTCATATCCATTACTTTCAGATTTTTCTGGATACAATCAGCAAATGAAATGGTTTCATATTTTGTTGCCGTAGGATCTTTCTCCGGATCAGCTGTATAGATTCCATTAACCCTGGTGCCTTTTAAAATAACATCGGCCTTTATTTCAATGGCTCTTAACGATCCTGCCGTATCGGTTGTAAAGTATGGGTTACCGGTTCCGGCACCAAAAATAACCACCCTTCCTTTTTCCAAATGCCGCATGGCCCTTCTGCGTATGTATGGCTCTGCTATTTGTTCCATTTTAATAGCACTTTGCAACCTTGTGTAAATGCCGGCTTTCTCCAACCCACTTTGTACAGCCATCCCGTTTATTACGGTTGCCAGCATTCCCATATAATCGCCTTGCGCTCTTTCAATGCCGCTTTCAGCCTCATTCATTCCACGATAAATATTACCGCCCCCAATTACGATAGCGACCTGTACCCCTAATTCTATTACCAATTTTATATCCTGTGCATACCGGGCAATCACTTCACTATCTAACCCAAAATTTTTATTGCCCATCAAAGATTCACCGGAAAGTTTTAGAAGAATTCGTTTGTACTTAGGTAACATTGGCTGAAGTTATTTTTGCGAAGATATATTTTTATGCTTGCTTTAGTGCTTTTATAGAATACATCATGGGCATTTTTTCATCCATACCTTTTATCCGCCACATTCCGTCAGATCCCTGCTCCAGGTTATTAAAGCAGTTGTACGGGGAATAGGAAAATTCATTAAACTGCTGAATTTGCAGATTATTTTTCAGCAGAGCGTTAATAATTTCTGAAAACGGATGGTTCCAACCATGCTCAATTGATTTGATAGGGGCATCCCTGTCTGAATAAGAGCCTGAAATTTCTTCAGTAATTACAGCTGCATTAAAATAGCTGTATTTAATATGTTCGAGGTTATCATCCATCATCCACAAAGCCGGATGAAAATCGGCTATATAAAAAGTTCCTCCCGGTTTTAAAAAATAAGATACAATTGCTGCCCATGCATCCAGGTCGGGCAGCCAGCCGATGGTTCCGTAAGAGGTAAAGACAATATCGAATTTTTTATCAAGGTGTTGCTTCAGGTCGTACACATTGCAACAAATAAATTCAGCATTCAAATGTAGTTCAGCATTTACTTCTTTCGCAAGATTGACGGCTTCATCGCTCAGGTCAACCCCCACACAATTTGCTCCTGCCCTTGCCCAGCTCATGGTATCCATACCAAAATGGCATTGCAGGTGCAACAGGGATTTACCTTTTACATCTCCCAGTTCTTCCAGTTCAATTTTATTAAGTGATGACTTGCCTTTTTTAAAAGAGTCCAGGTCGTAAAAAGCAGAATCCCTATGAACAGCCGTACGCTTGTTCCAG
>JANOUJ010000329.1:0-13290 GCA_031416815.1 Chitinophagaceae bacterium | reverse complement strand
CAGGCGCTGCATGCAAAAGAACTCGGCTTCATTCATCCAACAACATTAAAGCAGGTGCATTTTGAAAGTGAGTTGCCGGATGACATGCAAGCTGTAATTGAAAAGTGGAAAAAATATATCGGGCATAAGGAACATGGTAATGAACTATAAATAAAAAATCTGCTGCAAAAATTTGCAGCAGATTTTTTTATTTTACTTTACTAACCTTCTTAAATAATGTAATTCCACCCATGAACATCATCATCAATCCCTAAACGTATCTGTTCCAGTTTATTTTTCAATTTAAACATCAATTTATTTTCGTCATATTTTGGAAGCATAAAATCAATGCCATTAATATGTATGGTTTTAATGGGCGCCACCACAGCTGCTGTGCCTGCACCAAATGCCTCGGTGATGGTACCGGATTTAAAAGCCTGCTCCAGTTCTGTTATGGCAACAGGCCTTTCCTCTACTTTATAACCAAGATCATTGGCCAGCGTTAATAACGAATCTCTTGTAACACCGTCCAGTATTGAATCAGACAGGGGTGCTGTGACCAATGTGTTATTAATTACAAACATCACATTCATCATTCCGCTCTCTTCAATAAATTTATTCTCCTTTGCATCCGTCCACAAAACCTGGTCGTAACCGGCAAGCCTTGCATTTTGCGTAGGTAAAAAGGAAGCGCCGTAATTACCGCCGCATTTTGCAAAACCTGTTCCGCCACGGGCAGCTCGTATATATTGTGTTTCTACTTTTACCTTTATGGGATCGGCATATAATGCAGGCACTGGACCCGTAAAAATTACAAAGCGGTATTCGTCAGATACTTTAACGCCAAACCGGGCTTCGCTGGCAAAAACGAATGGCCGCAGGTAAAGCGCATGGCCTTGCTTAGCCGGAACCCAGGCCGCATCCAGGCTGATCAATTGCATCAATCCATCCATAAAAATATCTTTGGCAGGTATAGCCATGCACATCCTTTGCAGTGATTTTACAAAACGGTCATAATGTTTTTCCATCCTGAAAATATTGATACGGCCATCATGCATTCTGAATGCTTTCATACCCTCAAAAACAGTTTGCCCATAATGCAAGGCCAACGCCGACGGGCTCAATGAAAGATTTGCATAAGGTACAATTTGTGGTTGCCTCCATTCACCATTTGCATAATCACAAACAAGCATGTGATCCGCAATGTATTTGCCAAATTCAAGTTGATCAAAATCAACTTCTTTAATTCTGGAGTGATTCACCTTACGAACAGATATGTCTGCTATGATTTCCATAAATTTTTCATTTAAATTTTTTGATAAGACAAAATTTGTGCATTTTTATCAGATAAAACAGATTCAGATTTAGTATTTTTGACTATATCAGATTTCAACGTTATGAAAAAAACCTTCAATTCAGATGATCATCTTTACATACAGGTAGCCGATGGCCTGGAAAAAATGATCGCAGAAGAAGTGCTGCGTATTGGCGATAAACTACCGTCGGTACGGGTGTTAAGCGATGAGTATGGGATCAGCATGGGTACGGCTTTTCAGGCTTATTACCACCTGGAAGGGAGGGGCCTTATTGAATCGAGACCCAAGTCGGGATATTATGTACGTTTTAACCATAAGCGATTTCCGGAACTGCCTAACCAGGTGAAACAGGAAACCTTATCGCATGATGTGAGTATAAAAGAAATGATCGCATCCATCTACAGCGATATCGCTACCGCCAATATTACCAACTTTGCGCTGGCTGTTCCGGATGCTACTTTGTTGCCTGCAGCAAAACTCAATAAATCTGCTATCAATGCATTGAGAAACACACAACACAATTGCCTGGATTATGAACACACATTGGGTAATCCGGATTTGCGCAAACAAATTTCAAAATTGGCCTTCAATTGGGGAGCCAATATAAAATCAGATGAAATAATTATAACAGCCGGCTGCCTGGAAGCAATCAACCTATGTTTAAAAGCCGTAACAAAACCGGGCGATACGGTAGCCGTTGAAAGTCCAACTTATTTTGGCATTAACCAGGCAATAGAAAGCCTCGATCTGAAAGTGGTTGAGATATCAACCGATCCTGTAACCGGTATAGACCTGGAACATTTACAAAAAGCGATAAAAAAATTCTCCATTAAAGCATGTGTGTTGGTGCCCAACTTTAATAACCCCTTAGGCAGTTGTATGCCTGATGAAAATAAAAAAAAGCTGGTTGAAATTATTACAAAAAACAATATCCCTTTAATTGAAGACGATATTTACGGCGAATTATATTTTGGAAAAACCAGGCCACGGAATTGCAAATACTACGATACCAAAGGTTTGGTAATGCATTGTTCTTCTTTTTCAAAATCCTTATCACCCGGTTATCGCGTCGGGTGGGTTATACCGGGTAAATTCTTTGATACCATTAAGCAACTGAAACGTATACAAAATATCAGCAGCCCTACACTTACCCAGGCTGCCATAGCCCATTATCTAAAACATGGCCGGTACGAATTTCATTTAAAGAATCTTCGAAAATCCTTACACACGCAAAGTTTGCGTTATGTACAGGCTATTATAAAATACTTTCCACCTGATACAAAAGTCTCCAGGCCGCATGGTGGTTTTATACTTTGGCTGGAGCTGAATAAAAAAGTAGATGCCTTTAAATTACGTACTGAAGCCATGAAGCATAATATTTCCATTGTTCCCGGTAAAATATTTTCGGCTGGCAATAATTATTCGAACTGCATACGCATCAGTTTTGGAAAACCATGGAATGACGATGTGGATTATGGCCTGATGATATTGGGAAAATTGATCAAAAAAATGTTGTAACAACATTTTAAATTAGGCATTGATGATCCTCGATTTTTTCAGGTAGCTATTATTTGCACTGTAAATAAACAAACAACTTCCGTTCTTTATCTTATCAATAATTGGCTTATGCAATTTTTCGGGTAATGCTGGGCAGCCCCAGCTACGGCCTATATATCCTTGTGACCTGATAAATGATTCATTTACATAATCAGCGGCATGAATAACAATATCACGACTGTTGGCATTGTCATTTATACCCTTTTCCAATCCATCAAGCCTCAATGAGTAACCATGTTCACCAATATAGGTGTGCAAAGTTTGATAAAACCCTAAACTGCTTTGATAGCTGGAAGGTATATTTGAAAACTGGTTGGCAAATTCCTTTCCTGAATTAACCCCATGTGCAACATAGGTATTAAATAAAACACGGTAATCATCCAGATCAATAATAAAAAGCCTTTTTCGGGAAGAAGGTAGGGAAAAATCAACGATGGAAATTATATTGTCTTTTGCCAGCTTGCCCCGTTGCACCAGGTGATTAAATCCTTTCATCGCATATTTAAATGCCTGTTCTGATAATCCGAGGTTATCCAGGTGCATGCTATCGTAAGCCAATGCTATAGCGTTATCATCAATGTTATTTAATAGGGAGATATTTGTTTCGTTCGATGGTTCTCTTGTATTGATGTTTAGGGAAGTAGAATAAACATGGGTTTTACCGACCGCAAAAACAAAAGGCATATGAAGAAACAACGTAAAAAGGATCATCCAAAAAAGCAAAGGGCCTCTTCCGGAACCCCGACTCTTTTCACAGAAAAGGTGACTATTTAAATACGTTGATATTTTTTTCATACTATATTCTTTTTCGCTGTTAACACACCCATTGTCGATCCCCCGAAAACCATGTATCTACATCGGTTGGCGATTTAACAGCTTAATTTAAAATGTACTTTGTTGGGTTGAAAAAAATCAAATTTGCTTAAATGGATTGCCTGAACCAATAAAAAAACGGATTGGGTGCAAAGGTAAAAAAATACCTGCAAAGCAACATTCACCAGTCTTAATTTAGTAGCGCTTTAACATAATAAAATTTGTGCTTATATCGAATGCGAAGCGGCGGAAAAACTTCTTACTAAATAGTCGAAAACAGGTTGACAGTCCTAAAAAGGGTTGACTCATCAGGGCTTGGTGTTAGAAACTAATTTTGTATTATTTAAGTTAATAATTGAAGACTTTCCGAATAAATTTAATACCGATGTATTTATTAGGTGCGGTGTAACCGGCAAACAGGTCTTTTGTTAGTTTCGATTGAAATTTTGAACCGGTCTCTGCCCACAGCGCATCCCAATTAATATCCTTATTGTTAACGATATCCGTATTGATCCTCTCCAACAGCGGATCATTGATAAACTTAGAACCAACACTTCGGGTAGCAATAATATTTGCATCCGGATTCAATTGAAAAACTTTTAAAACCTGTTTGTAGCCGCCGCAGGATCCAAGAAACGCAAATTCGCAAGTTTCGGTCATTTTACGCAGACTTTGCGGTAAATGATAACTATGCCCCCTGTGAATAAAAGATGTTATTTCATAACCCTCTTTTTCAATAGCACGTAACATCACGTCCTGGGCAGTATCGGCTCCTTCTTTTGTTTTGGGTTTGTTCATGTATACCTTCATTTTATTACCCACCTTTGAAGTAAATACTACATAACTTGCCGCGTCTTTTTTCTCCCACATTTTAGCATTGTAGGTAGCCACGCTACTTGCGAATGATGCCGTTGCATCATCATCATCATAAAAAAAACTAACCTGTACTATAGGGCTTTGCTTTTGCAGGCGTTTTACACGAAGCACATCATAGGTATTATCTGCTTCATATTTATATTTATCCATCAATATATCTTTGTATACCTGGTAAATTCTCTGGTAAATGATTTGACTTTGCAACCTCGGCTGTTTTTCAATTCTTACAATGTTTTCAATAACACTATTCTTTAAAGTTGAGTGATTTCTGATCTCGTACAGGATCTCTGCCATCGTCATAGCATCCAGGATGATCTCATTGTCGGTAAGTTGTTTTGAAGGAATGCTTTCCAAATAGGTGACCAGGAACTGGGTAAATTTTTCCTCATTTAGGTTATTAACCAGATCGGTGATCAAGCCATAGTCAGAAACATTGGAGATGAACTTATTGAACTGGTAATAATTAATTTCTTCAAAAAAATTATTCAACCCTACTTTTTCAGTTTCTTTTAGAAATTTTTTATAGAGGTGTATAAAGCTGGAAGTATAAAGAGCGCTGGCTCCTTCTTGTGTAAGATCATAGCTCCCGGCCAGCATCAGGAAATAAAGTTCTTTTGCCGGTAATGTGCTTACAACTTTAAAACGGGTAACATCAGGTAATTCGTGTAAATCGTTTATTTGTTTAATGAAATAGTAATTGCCGAATTTTGCATTCAACTCAGTTATGGGTTCTCTTAAAAAAGAACTGATCTCAGGATCTTTATTGATATGAAGTCTGACTGCCTCCTCCACAAATGCATGGTAATAATCCTGCGGTACCAGCATTAGTTTCTTAATATCTTCAGGTGTGATCCGGTTCTCCATCATAGCCAAACTAAACGGAAGCATTCTATCGTAATCAGAGTCTGTCTTTACGGCCGCAATTGCCTTAACCGAAATTCTTTTGGTTTGGTTAACGAGTGCGGTATAAAAAGTATCGTTGTCTGTCATTTTTCTATTGAGGATCTCAGGCGCCACGTTTGCCATTTCATAAAGTAGTGTGTCTTTATAAGAAGCATATTGGGGCATTTTGATCCTGCTGGAGATAAAATAAGGTTCAAAAAACATTTCTCTTAAACCCACAATATCCCTGATAGTATCACCCAATGCAAACCCTTCAAATACAGACCTGAGGATATTGCTTTGCTTGTAATTTATGCCCATATACAAACTACGGATCGAGCCTTTTTTATATGCCTTTACGGTTGAAAGGAATATATTGTTTATAGCAGGAATACCCAACGAAGTAATTGCCCCGCTGTTGATATTGCTATAAGAAACATCAAACAATCTTGTGAGGATATCCTTAATAGGCTTTTCTTCAATTTTAACTTTCTTTTTGATCAGGGAATCGCAGGTGGTGAAATAAAAACGATCTATAGCCTGGGAATAAGCCTTGTCGATTAACCTCATTTTTAATTTCTCAACAAGTGCTGCTCTTGTTTTTGTATACGAACTTTCCTCAGCGTATGAATTAATGGGAAGCATTGATAAAAAAATCAATACCGGGAGTAACCGGCACGCATTACCTACAATTTTTAGGGCTATTGGCGATTTGTACATAGTGTTTATAATTTTCGCTTTATGAATACCAAATGTATGCCGGAGATATGTTTAATTGTAATTTTTAGGCAACATATTATAAAATACCACGCAATAATGCAGTTCTTTTGGAGTTTACATAGGTAAGGCTTGCTTAGTTAAATTTATACTAAAGGCATGCCAAAAAAAAAATATCCCGAGGCTGTTTTTTAAAAAAAGTGTAGCTTCGAGGGTGATTTTAAAAGGCCATTCACTCCTATTTTTTTTTAACTTGAAAACCAATTTCAAAGGAAGCATGAAAACAACCAGAATGTTATTTACTGTTTTTACTTTGTTGGTTGTATCAATACGAGGCAATGCTTTAAGTCAGCATGTCGATATGCTTTCACAAACAACTCCTCCTGTTAAAATTGCAGCAAATAACACCCAAGGTGTTATCACAAAAGATGAACCCAAAGTTGATCGTGATACCTCATTTAATATGATCAACACAAGGTACAAGCTTGCGGTTGATCGATTAAAACAAAAAGCGGCCTCCATTGGAGAATATGCAAAGGCAAATAACTTCAGTGCTGATTATGTGTTTTTGGTGGATATGTCCATTCCATCGGGTAAAAATCGGTTTTTTGTTTATAACCTTAAAAAAGATACCCTGGTGTGTTCCTCATTGGTATCTCACGGATTTGGTTCTACTATTAAAACCAGCGAGGACCAACTTATATTCTCCAATAACAACTACAGTTTTAAAACCTCGCTGGGCAAATATAAAATAGGTAATTCCTATATTGGCACTTATGGCCTGGCTTATAAATTATATGGTTTAGACAGTACCAACAGCAAGGCCTTTGAGCGGGCCATTGTGTTGCATTCCGATGTTCATGTGCCCACTTCAGAGATCTATCCGTACAAAATTTTTCAAAGTGCCGGATGCCCTACCGTAGCGCCCACTTTTCTCCCCATATTGGGTAAATATATTAAGGCTTCTAAAAAGCCAATATTAATGTGGATATACAATTGATCATATCGGGTTACCTCTTTCATGTCGAAACAGTATTAGTCCTTTCTTCCACCAACCAATTTTTAAATTGAGAGCATATCAGTAAGGCGTGTCTTCGCTGAATGTGCTATTGCCTCGCTGCTGTGTTTAAAAAAACACGTGTGTATGTTTTTAGATCCGATCTCATCTAATAACGACTGCGTAGCTGCTGCTTTGGTTTTATTTACGTTGCGGATATAAATGGCGTAAATGCGGTCTGGATATTTTTCGGTAAGCGTTTGGTAAATATATGGATCCTGCTGTGCATTATCGCCCATCAGTACAAATTGCTGGGTTGGCAGCGCTTCAAAAATGCGGACTATCCTCAATAGCTTGCCCTCATGTGTTCCGGTACCGGTTTTAAATAGCTGATGCAACTGCTTTACCTGGTTCAGTAAAAAAACTCCTTCCGGAAGTTTATGCAACCGGAACACCTCGTGCAGGTAATCATATAAATTCCACTCGCTGCTTGATACGTAAAAGAAAGGATTTGGAATTCCTTCCCTGGTGCCTGCTGATGCCAACAACCTGTAATGACTTGCAACATCATCAAACAACTTCCTCTGTGATGGCCGTTTAGTCAGTACTTGCCACAACTTTTTACGGGGAGATGCTGAGTGAGAAATCATAATGGTATCGTCAACATCAGATATAAAAGCAAACTGCGTAGTGTAGGGCACAAACACTTTGGCGGTTGACCCGTTACCAGTTGATTCAATACCGGTTGAATACTCATGCCAGCCCGGGTTTAAAGAGGAGATATGCTCCCACTGAAAAGAAAAAAAACCATCATCCTCCGTAACATCGATTAAATTCTGGCTTCCCTTTTGTAACTCCACGGTAATTCCAGGTGCGGGTTTTACATTAAAACAACGAAACAGGTACAACAGGTTGGTGAAAATATTTTTTCCTGCAGCAGGTAATTCAGGTATTTTATTTTCAAAAACGTGACCAAAGGCATGCATATGATTTCCGTAAGCATACCCATTGTAATTTTTAACCGACCTTTTTTTATTGTTGTGCCTCATTAATAGCCTTGATGATGAAAGATAACAAATCCCGTCTTTTTTTTATTGTAAATCCCGGAAGCGGCAACTCTGCAATAAACTGGAAAGATGAAATTGAGAACTATTACAGCAACAGCAATTATGCCATCTTTATATACGAGCTTTCGAAGAATTGCCTTTTACAGGAACTTAAAGCTGAAATAGAAAAGTTTGATCCCGCAATGGTTATAGCCGCTGGTGGTGATGGAACCGTAAAACTGGCTGCTGAAGCAATTCTTGGGCAAAATATTTGCCTGGCAATTTTACCCGCAGGGTCAGCAAATGGCATGGCCAAAGAATTAAACATTTCGCCCCAACCAGCCAAAGCCCTTGCAGTCATTACAGAAGGAACACCGCAATCTATACACCTGTTAAAAATAAACGGGGAGTTGTGTATTCACCTGAGCGATAGTGGATTTAACGCCTTCCTTGTAAAAAAGTTTGAAGAAGGCTCTATGCGGGGACAATGGGCCTATGTAAAAGCAGCCTGGAATGTATTGTGGAACCATGAAAAAATTTATGTTGACATTGTAACGAATGATAAGCAGGAAAAACATGAGGCCGTTATGATAGTGCTTGCCAATGCAACCAGATATGGGAACGGTGTAGTGATCAATCCGGAAGGAAGCCTTACCGATGACCTGTTTGAAATTGTGATCGTAAAAAAAATATCGTTGGTTGAAATATTTAAAATGCGGTTTACCGGCAGGGCGTTTAATAAAAATAAAACTGCCATACTGCAGGCTTCCTCGGTCACCATTCAATCTAAAAGAAAATTTCATTTTCAGATAGATGGCGAGTATCGTGGGAAGGAACACAAATTAGAAGCATCTATTGTACGGGAAAAGTTGCAGGTGATGGTGAATACGTTATTGGGTTAAAGGTAACTGGGATTAGCTGCATGGGTTGTTGGCTGGAAAGCAGACCAACAGAAAATTTGCAAATTGCAGTAAAATAAAAAAAAGCACTCAAATATTTCATTGTACTTTTTTGCCCCGAAACAAGTTCGGGATGTAGCACTTTCCCCAATCCTTCGACTCCGCTCAGGAGGCCTCTGAATCGATATACAACACGAGCTTTGGCCAACGATTTAACTTCCACTAAAATTAATTGGTTGCAAATTTTATTTACAAAAGGGCAGTAAAATAAAAAATAGCACTCCAATAAATTTTTGTACTTTTTTGCTGGCCCAAAAAAGTAACCAAAAAAGGGCCCCCTGAATCGATATACAACCCGATTCAGGGAAGGAGCATTATTGAACGGTTGTACTACTGTAGCTTCGGCATTGTTAATCCTACTCTTAGGGGGCAGTCGCCTAACCAGTAATAAAAGCCGTTTTTATTTTAATGAATCCCCACTCTAATTTTTTATTGAGATACCTACGACCATCGTATTTTTCTATTTTGCTTTTGCCTTTAATGAAACTGCCACACTTATTAAAGATTGATTTGTGTCAAATTTTAAAAGTTCGCAATACGGTTTGTGTTCTGATATGATTTTGAAAATAGCAGTCTGGTCACGTGGCGTTGGCGGGGCAAAACGGCGGAGCAATCGTTTTGCCTTGATTTTTTTGCTTACTTTTTTTATCAAGAAAAAAAGTAGAAATGATTGGGATGCAAATTAAGGGATATAGAATCATGCTACAGGAATTGCTGAAAAGGAAATGGCAAAGAAATTTAAAACAGCATTCTAAATTTAACACATCCAGGATCGGAACACCAGTTGGGGGCCAAACACTTAAGCCAGTTGGGGAGAAAGTTTTGATTACATTTGCCCTTTACATAAAATCAAGCATGAAACCATTTAAGTATTTGCAATTATTAACTGTTTGCACAGTTATACTTTACTCCTGTAAAAAAAATACCGACTCCGTACAACTGGCTTTGCCCTCAGTTAATACTACCGAAATAACTGCCATTACGGGTAATACAGCATCAGGCGGTGGAAATGTGATCAGTGAAGGTGGCACTACAGTAACTGCCCGTGGTATTATCTGGGGCAAAGGTACATCAGCACTTACCACAACAGTTGATGGTAGAGGAGCAGGTAGTTTTACCAGTAGTTTAACCGGCCTGGACCCTTATACCATTTATTATGTAAAGGCATACGCCACCAATGCAAACGGCACTGCTTACGGCAATACCATTACTTTTCAAACAGGTGGCGCACCGCCGCCAATACCGGTAGATGATGATCCGCTTAATCCCGGCAATCCTACCAATGCCATGCCCTACCCTTTTTTTTCTGAGAATTATTTAAAGAACAATAGTTATTACAGCCTGGCTTACAGCCAAAGCCGTGGTATCCCCGTGTGGGTAGCCTGGCACCTGCAAAATGAAGATTTAGGCAGTACGCCAAGACAGGATGATTTCAGGGGCGATGTAAACCTGCCCCCCGGTTGGTACCAGGTGCAAACCAGTAGTTATAACGGCACCGGATTCGACCGGGGGCATAATTGCCCCTCGGGAGACAGAACCTTAACCATACCAGCCAATTCATCTACTTTTTTAATGACCAATATAATACCCCAGGCACAAACATTAAACCAGGGCCCATGGGACGCCCTGGAAAATTTTGTAAGAAACAGCCTGGTGGGCACTACCAATGAGGCTTACATTGTAATGGGCAATTATGGTAAGGGTGGTTATAATAATGCATCAAATATTATTGTAAATACTATTGATGGCGGGCAGGTAACGGTGCCGGCTAAAATATGGAAAGTAGTGGTTATTATGCCCAAGGGCAACAATGACCTAAGCCGCATAAACAGCAATACAGTTGTGCTGGCTGTAAATATGCCAAACGATAACCGGGTGTATACCGGTGGTACCGCATCTGACTGGAGAACTTACCGTACTTCGGTTGCAGCTATTGAAGCGGATGCAAATGCAGCCGGCGTTCCGCTAAACCTGTTTCAACGAATTGCGGATAGTGTGCGCCCGGCTTTGAAGGCGAAGATTTATCCGTAAATGTTTTTTATTGTTGTAGGGTTAAAATAGAAACGCAGCCATAGTTTACGCTTCATACGTTTTGTTTGCTCTGACAAAAGCAAAGTAGAATTCCTGAATCCGGTTGCAAACCGGTAGAACCAGGCCGTCACAGGTGATCCCATTATGATTACTTTACAAATTTAAACATTGCATGGGGAATCCCGATAGCTATCGGGACGCCAAACGCTTAAGCCAGATGGGGATATTATATTTGAAAGTATGTCGGGAGCTTTTTTGGACCGCTAAATAAAACTCATTTCTTTTTTTGCAATGCAGCTCCGCTCTTATCTACCAACCGCTGCTTCCGCATTTCCAGCTTAAGCAAGTCATCCGATTTGAAAACAGCTTTACCTTTTTTATCGGTATGCCCAAGCAACAGGTTTAGTTGCCTGCTGATGGCAATGGTTTTTTTATTAGTCGTTTTGCCGGCGGTATAATATTGCTCCTGAATTTTTATGGCGGCATCAATATATTTTATCTCTCTTACTGTATCTTTTAATTTTCGGTAAATGATAATAAGACGAGCCAGTATCCTTATACTTTTTGGCGTGTGCTTATGCAATAGGCCGTACAATGCTGCAGCGGCTTTTAATTCCCCTTGTTGCTCAAGCAGCCGTGCATCCTGGTAGGTTCCGGTCTTATTTCCTTTAACCGTTTGCATGGTCATTCTTTTTTGTGGAGCATCTTTTTTTCGATCTCCGCCCCTATCAACTGCACCAGTTCATCTTCAATATCAACATCGGCATTTTTTAATGCTACCACCCATTTATTGGTATCGGCATGATGTGCAATGGTAAAAGCCAACAGATCCTTATCCCACACGGCGTAGTCAACCACGTTGTCTTCCCTGCAACAGGGGCGTATTTCTACCGCATGCATGGCACCATGCTGCACGTAATAAACTTTAAAAGGTGTAATATCCATATCTGCGTGTTTAAAGTTGATCATGTAAATAGTTTTCGTTCAGGTTAAAGCTGAGTACGTTGGACGGGCTTGTGAAACTGGAGCAATAACGCAAACCGTCTTCGACAAGCTGCTAATGACAAGTATTTTAAAGCATTTAAATTCAATTTTTTGCAAAATTGAATATAGCCACTAAGACTCGAAGGCACAAAGGAAAATGCGTAGCATTTTTCTAACCTGCCTACCGGCAGGCAGGTTCGGGCTTTGCTCCTTTTCCACAGGACCCTGCGGGGTGGCAAACCTCTTTTCTCAGCTTCGCTGAGAAAAAAAGTTTTCTTTTTGTCATTTGTAAAGAGCTTAAAATTTTTTATGAGTGCCTCAGACTGACATATTTTTAAATGCTGAGATCGGTATCTCGGGGTATCCCAGCAAAATAAGAACCATACTCCTGTTTTTTGGCACAAAAATGTATACTGTTATTTAAAAAATACAATTATGACAAGTACAACCGAATTGACCGAAATATTAAACGACCTGATACAAATTAATTACGACCGGATAGAAGGGTACCGAAAAGCGGCAGATGAATGCAAGGAACATGATGTGGAATTGCATTCGGTGTTTCAGGAAATGGCCAACGAAAGCAGGCTGCATGTGTCGAGCCTGGTGGAGTATGTGCGGAACCTGGGCGGCGAAGCAGAAAGAGGCAGTACCAATATGGGGAAAATTTACCGGGCATGGATGGATGTGAAGGCAACATTTACAGGCAAGGACAGGACCTCCATTCTTGCATCCTGCGAATTTGGTGAGGACCAGGCACAGAAAGCCTACGCTGAAGCGCTTACTGATGGGGATTTGGATGCAGCTACCCGGGAAATGATCAGCTACCAAAAGGAAACGCTGAAAAAAAGCCATGATACCATAAAAGCTATGAGGGATGCAGAAAAATAAGAGGGACAAAGATCTTTTGCTTTAGCATATAGAAAATGGTTTAATAAAGATGGTTGTAACCTGCACCAACAATTGCATGAACACAGAAACACTGATAGGAATTATTGCAAGCGCCTGCACCGGCGTATCTCTATTACCCCAACTGGTTAAAGTGATCAAAGAAAAAAAAGCGGAAGATGTTTCCTTATGGATGCTGTTTGTTTTATTTGCCGGGCTTGGTTTGTGGGTTTATTATGGAATAT
>JANOUJ010000328.1:0-14744 GCA_031416815.1 Chitinophagaceae bacterium | reverse complement strand
GTGCCGCCCATGCTAATGATATCGTCATCGGGGTGAGGGGAGAAGAGCACCACTTTTTTTGGGAATGGTTCATTGCGTTCAGGGTGGTTGGTGCGGTATTCAGCCGGTTTGCCTCCGGGCCAGCCGGTAATGCTGTCTCTTAATAAATAATATACCTGCAAGTTAATTTCGTAAGCATCGCCTTTTTCAACGAGCAGGTCGCTGAGGCCGTTATCATTGTAATCAATATTAGTTAAACTTAAAACGGGTTTGTTCAGTTTTAATGCAAGGTTTACAACCGCACGTTTTATCATGGTGTTGGTCCACTCACATTCACCGGTTAACCATGGACTTTTAAAACGTGTTAATTCGCTGGCGCATGTTTCGTCAATTATAAAAATGCAATCATCATGATTTTGCAAAAGCGATGCAGGCAGGTCTTCCGTATCAATATCTTCCACTGCTTTTTTTATAACCGGGGCCTTGGTTTGTCCCCAGGCCATTAAAATTATTTTTTTAGATTTTAGTATGGTGTTGATGCCCATGGTGATGGCCATACGGGGAACCTGTGTCATATTGCCAAACTCGTAGGCATTGGCAATGCGGGTGCTGTTGTCTAAACTGATGAGTCTTGTTTTTGAATTAATGCTGCTGCCAGGTTCGTTAAAACCGATATGGCCATTTACACCAATACCTAAAATTTGTAAATCCAATCCACCGGCATCTTCAATTTGTTTTTCGTAACTAAGACAATGTTCTTTCACTTTGTCCTTAGTTATCATACCATCGGGCACGTGATAGTTATTGGGATCAATATCCGTTTGCTCAAACAGGTTCTTCCGCATAAAATAATGATAGCTCTGCAGCGCATCTTTATCCATGTGGTAATACTGATCGAGGTTGAAAGTGATCACATTCTTAAAACTCAGTCCTTCTTCTTTATGCATACGCACCAGCTCGGCGTATAAAGTCTTTGGTGATGAACCCGTTGCCAGGCCGATGACAGGTTTTTTACCTTCGGCTTCCTTTTCTGTAATAAGCGCTGCAATTTCTTTAGCAACAAATGCAGAACCGGAACCGGAGTCGGGAAATATTTTTACCGGTATTTTTTCTAGAGAATCGGTGAGGTCAATTTTAGTCATATAGTCGTTTACGGTGTCAGGCCACGACGAAAATAGCCTGCTTTGAAAGTTAGTTTGCTTAAGTCAGAGCTTCCTAAATTTAATAGCTGATGGCAGTGGCCAGACACCTATCAGAACCTCTAAGTTAAAATATTCTCTCAATTATATCATTGTTCAATTTATCTATGCTGGCTTTTTTAACATCAATCGAGGATAGTTCCAACAACTGCATTGCTAAATCTTTATTGCAGATAGTCCCGTTTCTATCATGATAGTAATCCGGGTAAGAAGAATATGGCCAATCCGACAAAATGTTCACCAGCCCTGCTTTTTAAGGATTTTGGTGGATACAATAAAAGCAGGTCAATACATGATCATGGATGGTAAAAATTTCATTTATGCCTGAGGCATCAGTAAGTAATTTAGCTTTTGTTTTCTTTTGAAAAAGATTGCCGGTTGTATTATTTTGGATGTTAATTGCTTTAGTATAAGAACTTAAAGTTTTACCGGTCATTTTTGAAAGGTTTTGCATATGAGTTTCCTTACCCGCTAAAGCTACATGTTTGCATCCTTCTTTCTTTGGTACCAGCATGCAATGAAAATGATTGGGCATTAAACAATAGCAAAGTATATCGGCATATTTCTTCCATTCTGTTTTTATTTTTTGCAGGAAATAAAGATAATTAGCATCAGTAAAAAAGATAGGTTGCTTATCGTTTCCCCGATTGTAGACGTGGTAAACTTGGTTGGGTTCGAAGTGCATAGCAGTGGTGCCGGATTTAGGTGTCTGGCCACTGCAAACATAATTCAGGTTTAGGATATTTCATCTATACCAGGAGCTCAAATAGTAAACTCTTTGCATAGTGGCCTGACACCTATTGCACTTCTATCTCATCCACAAACAACCACGCAGGATTGCCTGCACCGGGCTTACCTGTAGGAATAATGCCATAATTCTTTGCATAAACTCTTATGTAACGGCATGTTTTGGGTGCTGACAGTTGTATGATTTGATCATTATTTTCATCTTTTACAATATGCGTGACAGATTCAATGGGCGCATGTTTTGTAATGATCGTGGTATCAATGAACGGGATGAATGATACTTCAATTTGTGCAGGTAAATATATCCAGCTACCGGGATGATTTAAAGTATGCAGAACAATTTTTGAGACTTCCATATCCTTTCCAAGATCAATAGTTGCATCCAGGTCTTTTCCCAAAAAGCCCAGAAACTCTGATGTTTTTGACATGCCTTTCTCATTCTGCACACCATTAACTAAAGTAAAGGCGCCATCGCCAGGATAATTTTTGCTGACTTCGGTTGCAAGGGTTATTTTTTTGCCGGTGGCTTTGTTGAAAGAGAAATTTTGCTTTACAACTGAAAGCGTTTTATTGTTATCTATTAGGACACCTGTTACAGTACCTGCTTCTGTTATTTTTAAAGGGTTCTCATAATTCAATAAGGTATGCAATGAATTGATACTATACTTTGTGTTTGTTGGGTAGAAATAATATTTTATATTTTTTTGAGACTTACTTTCTAATTTCCATAGAACACCATTATAAAATCCTGTTGTTGTTGGTTCAACCGTCGCCTTCAAATCATAATACGCCTTGCTATAATTAATTTTCTGTTTATCTAACCTTTCAAAAACTGCTGGCAACCTTCTTTCAAAATCTTTCCAGTCTCTTTTTTCTTTCGGGCTCCACAAAACCTCACTGAGTGCAGCTATTCGGGGGAACAAATGGTATTCTACTTTGCTTGGATACTTCATGTATTCGGCCCACATATTGGCCTGTGCACCCAAAATGTATTTTCCTTCTTCGGTATTCAGTTCTTTAGGAATCGGGTCGTAAGCATATACATTTTCTATAGGGTTGTAGCCACCAATGGTCACACTATCCTCATTCTTACTTTGAGTGTGATCAAAATACAGCGGGTTGCCCGGAGTCATAATTACATGGTGTTTTTGTTTGGCAGCTTCAATGCCACCTTTTTCGCCACGCCAGCTCATTACTACTGCATTGGGTGCCAGTCCTCCTTCAAGTATCTCATCCCACCCAATTAAAATTTTACCTTTGCTGTTCACGTATTTTTCAATGCGCTGCACAAACCAGCTCTGCAGTTCGTGTTCGTCTTTAAGGTTATTATCTTTCATTCGCTTCTGGCAGGCCGGGCAAAGTTTCCAATGAGCTTTAGGGCATTCATCAGCACCCAAATGAAAATATTTTGAAGGAAAGAGTTTGATCACTTCATCAATTACATTTTCTAAAAATTTAAAAGTAGAATCTTTGCCTGCACAAAACACATCGTCAAATACACCCCAGGTTTCCTGAACTAATTTTATCCTTCCTGCTTTTTGTTCCTCCATACTTTTTTGAGAGATCATCTTTGCAGGTATATCCGTTGGTTTTGCGGGGAAACAACTCAGCCAGGGATATGCTGCAATGGCGGCGCTGCCGTGGCCGGGCATTTCAATTTCGGGTATCACATCAATGTATCTTTCTTTGGCATATTGCACCACTTCCTTAATTTCTGCCTGGGTATAAAAACCGCCGTAAGGCTTATTGTCGCTGCCTTTGCCGGGGTACCGGCCAATGATGGTGCCGTTTCTAGATGCACCGGTCTTTATAAGCTCGGGGTATTTTTTTATTTCAATGCGCCAGCCCTGGTCATCGGTTAAATGCCAGTGAAAAGTGTTGAATTTATAGGTGGCTAGGTAGTCAATATATTTTTTTAAAAAAGAAACAGGGAAGAAGTGACGGCTGACATCGAGGTGCATGCCACGGTAGGGGAAACGGGGGGAATCAGTAATGGACCAATTAGGTAACTCTATTCCAACATTAGTTTTTGATACTTTCATTGTTTTTGCCTGTTCCATTATTTGTAGAAGTGTTTGAATCCCCTGGAAAATATATTCTCCTTTATTTGCAACAATGAAAGCAAAGTCATTACTTATTACAACTGAATGACTATTCCCTGGCCATTTACTTGAAAGGTCTAAATTAATACTGCTTTTAAAATCTTTCTTCTTTGTAGCTTTTACAATCGAGAAAGTTAATCCTGTAATGCCTCTTATTCCGGATTGGAGATAAGTAGCAAGCTTTTCTAATTCGGCATTGTCCGGAACTATTGTAATTGTTGTATGGTCATTTATTTTAAAAATCCCGTTACTCATTGTTAAATATGCAGGCCTCGGAACCAAATTCAACTGCTCTTGTCCATGAGCAATTGAACCATGCAACAATAAAATAAATACAAATATTTTTTTCATAGTGAAATTTAATTCTTTAAAACAGGTAAAATGATCTTGCTTGCATTCACTGCATCATGATAGATCTTTATTGTTGCTTTTTGAAAATCGCTGTCATCGCATTTATAAATATCAACGAATTTTTGTGGATTCCTGTCGGCTAAAGGAAACCAACTGCTTTGTATCTGTATCATCAGCTTGTGGCCTTTTTTAAAAGTATGTGCCACATCTGGCAAAGTATATTTTACCTGTGTGATCGTGCCAGGAGCAAATGCTTCGGGCTTTGCAAAACTGTTTCGGTATTTGCCACGCATGATCTCGCCACGTACGAGCATTTGGTAACCGCCCATAGGATAAAGCCTGCCGCCAGCTGGCGGAGAGGGGAAAAGCGATTCAACGTATTTAAACTCAACCGGGAAAACATCGATCAGCTTTACCACAAAAACTGCATCGGATGTAGAGATAGCAGTTATGAGATCTGCCACCAAGGGGCCTGCCAACGTTATATCTTCAGTTAATACATTTGTACTAAACGTAAGTACATCAGTCCTGCGACTGGCAAAGCGTTGATCATCTATCATGTATTCTCTGGTTCTACCTAAACCAACATCTTCGGTGTAAGGGACCGGGTGTGCAGGGTCGCTGATGTATTCGCTGGGCGAATTACCTGATGTAGATTTTTCGAAAGATAATTTTCCATTGCTGCCGATATACAGGTCTTTATTCTCCATATTTTTTGATGGCCACTCATTAAATCTTCTCCACTCATTTTCGCCGGTAAAGAACACCGTTGCTTCGGCAATATCATGCACCGTGCCTTTTAACTTTAAATAAAAATTAAAGAAGGGAATCTCAATATTTCTTTGGTAGAACTGGCTTGTCTTTTTTCCAAAACGTACATTGCCTAAATAAGTTCCGTCGCTGCGGCCACCCCAACCACCATGAAACCAGGGGCCCATCACAACACGGTTATCGGTGTTGCGGTTCTTTTCTTCAATGGCTTTATATAAACTCCAGGCGCCAAAACAATCTTCAGCATCAAAAGTGCCGCCCACAACGAGTATGGCGGGTTTTATATTGGTTACAAAATTGCGAACATTGCGGGCCTTCCACCAGTCATCATAATCGGGATGATTCATCAGATCTTTCCAAAAAGCAATACTATCACCCATTATTTTAGTGAAGTTTTTTAAAGCACCGGTCTTTAAATAAAAATCATAATTATCCTGCGAAGGAATTCTGAAACCCGTACTGCCAACCGTTGTTGGTTTTGGCCTTGGTTTTCCAAAGCCGCTGTAAAATCCAAACCCATCCATCAGCATGAAGGCGCCGTTGTGGTGAAAGTCATCGCCCTGGTACCAGTCCGTTACCGGCGCCTGCGGACTCACCGCTTTCAATGCCGGGTGGCCGCTGAGTGCTGCCATGGTTGCATAAAAACCCGGATAAGAAATACCAAAACAACCCACACGTTTATTGTTAGCGGGTAAATTATTCACCATCCATTCAATGGCATCGTAGGTATCGCTGGCTTCATCAAATTGCTTACCGGTTTTATTTGTGTTGAAGGGACGTACATCCACAAATTCTCCCTCACTCATCCATCTGCCCCGTACATCCTGTATAGCAATGATGTATCCTTCCTTTAAATAATTCACCCAATAAGTTTCATAAATACGGGAGTTGAATTTATCTTCTCCGTAAGGCGAACAACTATAAGGCGTGCGGTTCAGCAGTATCGGGTGTTTTACAGAGCTGTCTTTTGGAATGTAAAATGCAGTGAACAGGCTTATGCCATCACGCATGGGCAGCATCCTTTCAATCTTGTAATAATTTTCTCTTACCCAAAGTGAATCATCGTTTTGAGCGGAAATACTTGTAATAAAAAGGAAGACGAAAAGCAACAGGCAGAAACATTTTTTCATTTGATAAGTATTTGAGTGTTAAATTTAATGAAACAATACCGTTTATGAGTACAAACAGGGATGAGCTCATCAATAAATTTTATAGTTCTTTTCAAAAACTTGACTATAACTGCATGAACAGCTGTTATGCTGATGATATTGTTTTTTTTGATCCTGTTTTTGGATTGTTGCATGCAAATGAAGTGAGGGCCATGTGGGAGATGCTGTGTAAAAATGCAAAAGACTTTTCTCTTACGTACGGTAATATTCAGCACCTTGATGATGATTACAGCACCTGTGACTGGGTGGCCACTTATACTTTTTCTAAAACAGGTAAGAAGGTGGTAAATAAAATAAAAGCCAATATGCGCTTTGCAGATGGTAAGATAGCAGAGCATAGCGATGGTTTCAGTTTACATAAATGGAGCAGTCAGGCACTGGGTTTCAGCGGATGGCTGCTGGGCTGGAATAGTTTTTTTCAGCGGAAAATAAAAAACCAGGCCCGCCGGAATTTATTAAAATTCATGCAGGCATAATTTCATCTATTCCACCGTAGATATTTTTACAATATTGGTGGACAGGTGCAATTCTACCGGTGTGCTTCCGGTGTTTATTACCACATCGCCTCTGTTTAAAAACCCACGTTCTTTTAAAATATTGATCTGGTCAAAAATAATATCATCCAGGCTTTCTTCTTCAGCATAATAAAAAGCCCTTACACCCCAGCTTAAACTTAACTGGGCCAACAATGTTTTTTCCTTACTAAAAATATACAATGGAGCTTTCGGCCTGTAGCTGCTGAGCATAAAAGCAGTATAACCACTTTGTGTCATCCCGATCAATGCCCGGGCATTGGTATCATGCGCCAGTTTGCAGGCACTGTAACAAATGGCATCGCTTACAAAAGAAGGAGAGTGGGGTTGTGGTGACAGAATATCATCACGGTTGTAATCGTACACAGTCTTTTCTACCTGCAAAATAATACGTACCATTGTTTCAACAACCTGTACCGGGTATTCACCCATGGCGGTCTCGCCGCTGAGCATTACTGCATCAGCTCCTTCCAGTACAGCATTGGCCACATCACTTACCTCGCTGCGGTTGGGTTTGGTGCGGTCCATCATGCTTTCCATCATTTGTGTAGCCACAATTACGGGTTTCGCACGATGCATACTTTTTCGGATGAGTTCTTTTTGTATGATGGGAACCTGTTCTACCGGAACTTCAACACCCAGGTCGCCACGGGCAACCATGATGGCGTCACTTTCTACTATAATGTCACGAATATTTTTCAGCGCCTCGGGCATTTCGATCTTTGCAATTACTTTTATCTTACTATTCTTTTCAGCTATCTTGCTTTTTAGTTCAGTAATATCCTGTTTTCTGCGAACGAATGAAAGCGCCACCCAGTCGAGGTCATTCTCAATAATAAAATTAAGGTCAGCAAAATCTTTTTCTGTCATTGATGGCATGGTCAGTTCCGAATCGGGCAGGTTAACTCCCTTTTTTGGAAGCAGCATACCGCCAATGGTAATGTTCACCAACACCTCTTTTGCATTAAGAACGGCTTTGATCTTCACTTCCATTTTTCCATCATCTAAAAAAATACGCTCGTTAACTTTTACGTCGGTTGTGAGGTTAGGGTAAGAAACATACACTTTTTCTTTAGTGCCAATTTGTTTTTCCGTACTGAAAATAATGTCCTCGCCTTCAACCAGCTCAACCATGCCATCTTTAAGTTCTCCCACTCTTAACTTTGGGCCTTGGAGATCGCCTAAAATGGCAACATTAAAAGGTTGCGATTTATTAATGGTTCGGATATACCCAATGATCTCTTTTTTGTTTTCGTGTGATCCATGAGAAAAATTAAGCCTGAATACATTTACACCGGCTTTGGCCAGTTCAAGCAATTTTTCAAGATTATCGCAGGCAGGACCAACTGTGGCAACGATTTTTGTTTTTTTCTGAGAATGCGAAAGACCAGCTTCTTTATCCATTTGCTGGTACAGGTATTTGTCGAGGTTTTTACTCATTTATTTTTATAGGTTGAATTTAATTAAATGTTTTTTGTTAGCTGCAAGCTACAAGCTTCAAGGGGCAAGTTTTGCAGTAAACAGTTTTTGCTGATATGCTTAGTTTTCAATTTTGTTAGCTTCTCCCTTGCAGCTATTCCCCTTGCATCTTTCCTCTACGTCGCCAGTATCTTCACGATCTTCAGCCATTCTTCACTGATGCGTTGTTTTTTCTTTATGGCTTCGTCCAGCGGAATATAATTGATCTTATTGTTTACAATTCCGATAAAAACATTGTGCCTGCCTTCAACAAGTGATTCTATGGCATGATAGCCCATGCGGCTGGCGATCAGCCTGTCGAAACAACTGGGTGAACCCCCACGTTGAATATGTCCTAAAATACATACCCGTACTTCCAGCAATGGCAAACGTGACTTTAATACTTTGGCTACTTCATTTCCGCCGCCAAATTCATCTCCTTCAGCAACAACGATCAGGTTAACCAGTTTATGCCGTCTTTCTTTTTCTTCAAGCTGCGAAATGATCTTTTCAATTTCTGTTTTGCGTTCGGGTATCAAAATATTTTCGGCGCCGGTTGCAATACCGCTGTGCAGTGCAATGTACCCTGCATCACGGCCCATTACTTCAATCACAAATAAGCGGTCGTGTGCCTCAGCAGTATCGCGTATTTTATCAATGGCTTCCACAGCTGTATTTACTGCCGTATCAAAACCAATGGTAAAATCAGTGCCTGCAATATCCTTATCAATGGTGCCGGGCAAGCCAATGCAGGGGATATCGAACTCGTTGCTAAAGATCTGGGCCCCCCTGAAACTACCATCGCCACCAATGATCACCAGGCCATCAATACCATGCTTTTTTAAATTGTTGTATGCTTGTTTTCTCCCTTCTGGTTCAAAAAATTCTTTACAACGGGAGGTTTTTAAAATTGTGCCGCCCCTTTGAATGATGTTGGCAACACTGCGGCTTTCCATTCGTATGATATCATTTTCCACCATACCACTAAAGCCCCTCATGATACCAAAAACTTCCAGGCCATGATAAATTCCTGTACGCACAACAGCACGTACACAGGCATTCATGCCCGGACTGTCGCCGCCCGATGTGAGCACCCCGATCTTTGTCACTTTCTTTTCCATACATCAAAAATACGCCAAAGACTTGATTTACGTGTTGAAAATACACATTGATAATTCAGAATGCCTGTTTGATCCTTTATGTGTTAATAAATGGGCGTAACGCCGAAGTTTTGATTGTACAGAATTAACTTGAACCACATGGAACATAGCACATAATAGAGAAACATAGAACTATGTTTAATTCTGTGTTAACTAGCTGCCTATGTGGTTCAATTTTTCCGTTACATTCTCTCAGGAACTTTTATTCCCATTAACTGCATTCCACTTTTTAAAATATTTGCGGTTAATAAAGAAATTCTCAACCGAAGTTGTTTTTTACTTTCTGTTTCTGCATTGGCTACGGAAAGTTCGGAGTAAAAAGAGTTGAATGTTTTAGCAAGATGGAAAATGTAATTAGCGATAACTGAAGGATTGTGTTCCTGTGCAGCCTGCTCTATCATCAACGGAAATTGTTCGGCAGCAACGATCACTTCTTTTTCTGCCTTTAATAAATCATTGTTCATTTGGTCATTGCCAACTGCCAACTGCTCACTGTCCAACTGTTTTCTTAAAATACTTTTTATCCTTGCATAAGTATATTGCACAAAGGGCCCGGTAAAACCATGAAAGTCGATGCTTTCTTCAGGATTGAACACCATTGTTTTTTTAGGATCAACACGCAGCAAATAAAATTTCATAGCACCCAAACCGATGGTATTGTAAAGTTCTTTCAGTTCATCTGCATCAAAATCTTTTACCTTACCCAGTTCTTCAGTATGTTGTTGAGATGTGGTTATCATTTCTTCTACGATATCATCTGCATCCACCACAGTTCCTTCACGGCTTTTCATTTTTCCGCTGGTCAGTTCTACCATGCCATAGCTCAGGTGATAAATATTATCGGCATTGGGCATGCCCAGTTTTTGGCAGATCAATTGCAGCACTTTCATATGGTAATTCTGTTCGATCCAATTACATAAATGCTCTGGTCAATGTTGTATTGCTCATATTTTTGTAATGCCAGACCGATATCCTGTGTTATATAAACCGAAGTGCCATCACGCCGCTGCACAATTTTTTCATCCAGTCCGTCAGCGGTCAGGTCTATCCAAATACTGCTGTCTTCCTTCTGGTAAAAAACTTTTTTATCCATGCCCTGCTGCACAATATCTTTTCCCAGCAGGTAAGTATCACTTTCGTAATACGTTTTATCAAAGTCGGCACCAATGCTGTTGTACGTAACATCAAAACCTGCATATACCCAGCTGTTCATGGTTTTCCAGAGTTCAATCACTTCGGGTTTTCCATCTTCCCAATCCAGCAGCATTTGCTGGGTGGCTTTCATGATTGGGGCTTCTTTTTCTGCAGTCGCTTTGTCAACTCCCTCAATGATCAACTTTTCAACTTCTTGTTTATAAGCGTCGTTAAATTTTACATAATAGTCGCCAACGAAATGATCGCCTTTTGTGCCGGTACTTTCCGGTGTAGCACCGTTGGCAAACATTTGCCAGGCGATCATACTTTTGCAAATATGAATACCCCGGTCGTTGACGATACAACTTTTTATAACCTCGTATCCGTTAGCTTTTAAAATTTCGGCCACACTCCATCCTAAAAAGATATTCCGCAAATGGCCGAGGTGTAAAGGTTTGTTGGTGTTTGGCGATGCATACTCTACCATCACTTTTTTGCCATTCAATGCTTTCTTTCCGTAGCAGCCATCGTTGTAATTTTTATTGAGTAAATCCTGCCAGTAAGCATCGGCTACTGTAAGGTTTAAAAATCCTTTAATGATATTAAATGCTGAAAAAAATTGGGAATAATTTTTAACAAGATGATTACCTAACTGGTTGCCGATAGCATCGGGTGATAATTTCAATAATTTAACCAGTGAAAACATTACCACGGTGTAATCTCCTTCAAATTCGGGCTTGGTTTGGTTTATTTGAAAATCCTTATCTGTAAAGGATTGAGAGTATAAAGCTGATAAACTTTCGGTGGTACTTTTTTGTAAAATGCTGACTATTGACATGCGGCAAAGATACTGAGCAGTTGGCAATTTGCAGTTGACAGTTGGCAGTTGGCATTTCATCGTAACAAAGCGCACAAATTTTGCCCACTGCAAATTGCCAACTGCCAACCGCTTCCCTTATCTTTGCGCTCTTTTTTACAATTATGATAAGTGCAAATAATATAACGCTGGCATATGGCAAGCGGGTTTTGTTCGACGAAGTGAACATCAGCTTTACCAAAGGAAACTGTTATGGTATCATTGGTGCCAATGGAGCTGGTAAATCTACTTTTTTAAAGATCATCAGTGGAGAGATTGAGCCCAACAAGGGAACAATTGATATTACACCCGGCGAGCGGATGGCGGTGTTAAGCCAAAACCAGTTTGGGTTTGATGATACTACTGTTTTGAATACGGTTATGATGGGCCACAAAAAAATGTGGAAAGTGATGCATGAAAGGGATGCCATTTATGCAAAGGAAGATTTTACTGAAGCAGATGGCATTAAGGCCGGTGACCTGGAACATGAGTTTGGCGAAATGGGTGGCTATACTGCAGAAAGTGATGCTGCTACTTTATTAAGCGACCTGGGAGTGAAGGACGAACTGCACCAGTTGTTGATGAAAGATATTGCGGCCAACATTAAAGTAAGGGTATTGCTGGCGCAGGCTATTTTTGGCAACCCCGATATCTTACTGTTGGATGAGCCTACCAATAACCTGGATGTGGAAACCATCAGCTGGCTGGAGAATTTTTTAGCCGATTATCAAAATATTGTGTTGGTGGTAAGTCACGATCGTCACTTTTTAGATGCGGTTTGTACGCATGTAGCTGATGTGGATAGGAGCAAAATAAAAGTGTACACCGGTAACTATTCGTTCTGGTATGAGAGTTCTCAACTGGCGGCCAGGCAGCTGGGTGATAAGAACAAAAAGATGGAAGACAAGCGCAAGGACCTGCTTGAATTCATCGCCCGTTTCAGCGCCAATGCATCTAAAATTAAACAGTCTACATCCCGTAAAAAGTCATTTGAAAAATTGGTTATTGAAGATATTGAACCGAGCAACAGGAAATACCCCGGTATCATTTTTAAACAGGACAGGGAAGTGGGTAACGAAATATTGAAAGTTGATAATCTTAAATTACAAATTGAAGGCAAAACAATTTTCGACAGGATAAAATTTGATATTCAGAAAGGAGATAAGATCGCTTTCCTGAGTCGTGACCCGATAGCACTTACCAGTTTTTTTGAAGTGATAAACGGGCGTATGAAAGCTGCCAGCGGAACCTACGAATGGGGCACAACTGTTACCACGGCTTATTTACCCAACGATAACAGCGAATATTTTGAGGGCAGCACCTTAAACCTGATGGATTGGTTGCGCCAATACGTGCCGCCAACCACCAAGGATGTGGATGAAGATTTTTTACGTGGTTTCTTAGGCAAAATGCTTTTCAGTGGTGATGAAATTTTGAAGAAGACCAATGTATTGAGTGGTGGAGAAAAAGTGCGTTGTATGATCAGCAAGATGATGCTGCAAAACCCCAATGTGCTGATATTGGATGAACCTACAAACCACCTTGACCTGGAGAGTATCATTTCTTTTAACGATAACATGGTGGCTTATAACAGCGTTATTTTATTGACCACGCATGATCACCAGTTTATGCAAACCGTGGCCACCCGTATCATTGAGCTTACACCGAAAGGTATGATCGACAAGTTAATGACCTACGATGAATACCTTGCGGATGAAAGGGTGAAGGAGGCGAGGGAGGAGTTGTATAGTTAATTGGTTAATCCGATAATCCGTTAATTGGTTTAGAAGCTTCAGGCTTTTGTGTATTTTCTTCTGTGTTTCAGTGTTTCTGTGGCAACCAGTTTGTTGCGAAGCAACAATAATCTATGGCAAAAGATAAGATCATAGCATTCATCGATTTCTTCTACCCCCCGTTTCGCAAACTTATGCCGGAGCAAACCTTTCGCTATGCAGCCTGTGGTGGCGCCAACACAGTTTTAGGACTTTCGCTTTTTAAGATCCTGCTCGTATTTGTTTTTAACCACGAAAATGTAGAGCTGGGATTTTATACTTTAAAACCTCATAATGCGGCGCTGTTTGTTTCTTTCTGCGTGAATTTTGCAGTTGGATTTTTATTGATGCGGTACGTAGTATTTGTTGATTCTAATTTAAGAGGAAGGATACAACTTTTCAGGTACGGCTTATCATTTGTATTTAATCTTATACTCAATTATTTTATTCTTAAAATATTCGTGGAAGTATTTGGCTGGTGGCCGTTTCTGAGCCAGTGTCTCACCACGGTTATAATTGTTACCATCAGTTATTTGAGCCAGAAACATTTTTCTTTTAAAACACGAAAAGGCGATTCTGGATCCTAGATGCTGGATTCTTGATGAGGGCTTAAAAGTTTAAAAGCTTTTGAATTATCAGAGACCCATCCAGTAACCAGCATCTAGGATCCAGTATCCAGCATCCAGTATCAAGCATCCAGGCTTCGATAGTCTTCCCTCACCGGCGTAAACACATCAATAACCTTGCAGGCAGTAATAGCAACAGCGCCATGCAATGCATTGGAGGGTATGAATGCACCCATGCCCGCCGTCAGCAATTGTGTATCTCCATTCAATGTAAATTCCATTTGCCCTTCCAATATATAGGTCCATTGTTCATGCGGGTGACTGTGTACCGGAACGGTTACACCTTCTTCAAGGCTTACGCATCCGTACGTAATTTGTTCAGAATGTTCCATGGCGCTGTGAACCCCCGGAAAAATGGTCACTTTGTTTTTTGTATTGTAGTTGAAGAAAGACATGGCTGTTTTTTTAGTGTTTCAAATGTAGTGAATTAATAAGACTGTATTTTGCAGCTTTAATAATTTATAAGATGACCGGTCTTTCAACTGATAAAGAATTGTATAAAAGAAGATCTTTTGTACTATTGGCATTTTGCTGTGTCACGCTCATTACGCTTATTACCCGGTATGCAAGCTTTTATACTTTTAAAGGATCAGACGATCTGCACTATGCTTTTTTAAGCAGTGAGGTCTTAAATGGTAATTACGATATGTTCTTTGCACAGGACATTTATGCCGGCAGAACAGCAGTTGTATATTACCAGGCATTGTGGTTTAAATTGTTTGGCATCAACGATTTCTCCATGTGCATGCCCTCTTTATCGATATTGATCATACTGGCGTATGTTGTTTGCTTTAAATGTGGTTTGCAAAAGAATATACGCACAGTATTTCTTGCCAGCTCATTAATATATTTTAATCCTGTTGTAACCAGGACAACCCTTGGCAATT
>JANOUJ010000327.1:0-2500 GCA_031416815.1 Chitinophagaceae bacterium | reverse complement strand
TCATGGAAGTGTACCGGATCTTCGTAGGAAACAACTCCACCAAAAATGCTGCAATGGGGCCATAGGCCATGGTTACAAAGATGATCATCACCCAAACAAGGAAGGTGAATTTCCATTTGAGCCCTGTTGATAATACAATGTCAGAATAAACAGGCTTGTTATCAACTTTAACAAAGGCTTCAAACTGATACATGGGAATTGTATCAGCACTGTTTATTGAAAATTTTCTTCCGTCGTTTAATTCCCAATTCATCTTATTATGTTCAATTTTTATGTTAAAAAGTGAATCAATATTTTTAACCGTATCAACCTTAATAATTTTTGACTGCACTTTAGGATATGCCATATACAGTCCTTCATTTAGCCACTCTTTAGCATTTGCCTCTTTTAAAAAAGTATTGAATATCGGCCTGTAAAAAACAACCCCCAGCAACATCCCGGTAAGCATGATCCATTTTCTGCCGATCTTATCACTCAGCCATCCAAAAAATAAAAAGAACGGGGTAGCCAATCCAATTGCCCACAATAAAATTTCCCGGTTCTGCATGAATTCTATCTTAACTGCATTTTCTAAAAAACTCTGTGCATAAAACTGACCGGTATACCAGATAACGCCCTGCCCCATTACCGCACCAAACAGTGCAAGCAACACCATTTTAAAATTTGCCCTGTGCCCAAAGCTTTCTTTTAATGGGTTGGTAGATGTTTTGCCTTCTTTTTTTAAAGCCGAGTATAATGGCGATTCACTCATCTTTAAGCGGATATAAATAGAAACGCCAACCAGCAGGATCGAAATCCAAAATGGATAGCGCCAGCCACCCCACTCAGCTGTAAAAGAGGCGTCACTCATATTTGTTTTTATCAGCAGAATGATACCCAGCGCAACAAACAAACCCAGTGTGGCCGTGGTTTGTATCCATGCCGTAAAATATCCCCGGCGGTTTGCAGGAGCATGCTCGGCTACATAGGTTGCGGCGCCGCCATATTCGCCACCCAATGCAAGGCCCTGTATCAACCTCAATAATAAAACCAATATAGGTGCGGCAATACCAATAGTTTTATACCCCGGCACCATACCAATTAAAAAGGTGGAACCTCCCATTAAAACAAGGGTTAACAGAAAAGTATATTTCCTGCCTACAAGGTCTCCCAATCTCCCAAAAACCAATGCACCAAAAGGGCGCACTAAAAACCCTGCAGCAAAAATGGCCAGCGTACTCAACAAAGCGGCGGTAGAATTTCCTTCGGGAAAAAACTGTACAGAAATAGTTTTGGCCAGCATCCCGAAAATATAAAAATCATACCACTCTATCAATGTACCAAGCGACGATGAAAAAATTATTTTACCAATTCCTTTTTCAGTTGCAGCCATAATTATTTTTTATCCTTTTTTGAGAAGAAGTAGTTATAAATATATTAAATTGAGTTTAAAGTAAAACGGGAAATTTAGCATGTCTTATCCTTATCAAATAACATCTTTGGCGCAATACCACGAGGATTATAAAAAAAGCATTGAAAGCCCGGAAGATTTTTGGGGCAATGTTGCCGAAAATTTTCTTTGGCGTAAAAAATGGGATAAGGTTTTAGATTGGAATTTTACCGAACCAAAAGTAGAATGGTTTGCCGGTGCAAAACTCAACATTACCGAAAACTGTATTGACCGCCACCTGGTCACGATGGCCGATAAACCTGCTATTATCTGGGAGCCAAACAACCCTGAAGAGAGAGTAAGAACTGTTACCTATGCCCGTTTGCACAAAAGAGTTTGCCAGTTTGCACAGGTATTAAAAAACAACGGTGTTAAAAAAGGCGACCGGGTTTGTATTTATATGGGCATGGTTCCCGAACTGGCTTATGCTGTCTTAGGTTGTGCAAGAATTGGCGCCATTCATTCTGTGATCTTTGGAGGCTTTAGTGCACAAAGTATTGCCGACCGGCTGGAAGATGCCGCTGTTGAATTTATTGTAACCTGCGATGGTGCATACCGCGGAGGAAAAGACATTCCTTTGAAAAGCATTATTGATGATGCACTTATTGGAAACAAAACTGTAAAACGTGTTATTGTTTATACACGTACAAGAACTCCTGTGAGCATGATCAAAGGCCGTGATGTTTGGTGGGAAGATGAAATGGATATTGCCGAAGAACAGGTTGAAAAAAACGGCGTGGTGAGCTTCCCTGCAGAGGCTCTTTCCGCCGAAGACCCCTTGTTTATTTTATACACCAGCGGCAGCACCGGCAAACCAAAAGGCGTGGTACACAGCAGTGCAGGTTATATGGTTTGGACCAACTATACTTTTGTAAATATTTTTCAATACCAACCCGGCGATGTATTTTTTTGTACCGCTGATATTGGCTGGATAACCGGCCACAGTTATATCGTTTACGGCCCACTAAGTGCCGGTGCCACATCCTTAATGTTTGAGGGCATACCAACCTGGCCGGATGCAGGAAGGTTTTGGGATATTGTTGATAAACACAAAGTAAATATTTTATACAC
>JANOUJ010000326.1:0-2019 GCA_031416815.1 Chitinophagaceae bacterium | reverse complement strand
CAAAGGACGGTCGCTTGGTGCTTTTGGTACCGAAGCAATTTTATCAATAACATTAAGCCCGCTTTCCACTTCCCCAAAAACGGTATAATCCATATCGAGCATGCCTGTACCTCCAATGGTTTTATAAATATTTCTTTGCCTGGCAGAATATTTTATTCCTTTTCGCATTTCCAACATATTCAATTCCACATCGGATAGTTTTGCGCCGTGTACAATATAAAACTGGCAGCCGCTGCTGGCTTTAGCAGGATTGGATGTTCTTGCTGCTGCCAATGCTCCTTTTTTATGAAATAAGCTTGTATCAAATTCAGCAGGTATGGTATAGCCAACATCGCCCATGCCCAGCATTTGGCCGGGTTGTGCAAATTTGCTTTGTGGATCGCCGCCCTGTATCATAAAGCCTTGTATCACCCTGTGAAATAACAGGCTGTCGAAAAAATGATCATTGGCAAGTTTGATAAAATTATCACGGTGCAGCGGAGTTTTATCGTATAAGCGGATGATCATTACGCCTGAATCGGTGGTGACTTTTACACGGGTACCGGGTATTTTAATTTCCTTGGTGGCTTTAGCAACCGGTTTAACCGTTTTTTTAGCTACCGATTTTTTAACAGCGGTTTTTGTAGTGGCGGTTTTTTTAACAACCGGTTTTTTCGTCTGTGCATCAACATGCAGCGCAAAAAAACAAACAAGGGCAAGTGTAATTAAAGTTTTCAATTTGTTCATAAAAAATAATTAGTCAATAAATTTTTGATTTTGAAAATATAAGAGAATATGGTCTTTTAAAAAATTTTCCTGCTCTATCATGATGAAGCCGGGCAGTGGTTTTAACTGTTTAAAATGCGGCCAGCCTTCTTCGTCATTACCTTCCGATACATAATAACCGCTGAGCGAAAGTACGGTGCAAACTGCAATATGCATCAGGTCCTGCTTCTCTTCTTTGCTAAAATCCTGCTTGCCGCTGCCTAACTCCTGTATACCTATCAAAAAAAGAATACCATCCATATCGGGTTTAATGCCGAAACGTTCTTTTAATTTGATACGTAGCTTAAGCCAGCGAACCTGTAGGTCTTCCGTGAGGTGGTGCATGAGGGCAAAGATAAAAGAAAGCTTCAAGCTACAAGCAACTAGGGATAAGCATACCCATATAAAAACTGTTTTTAACAAATGGTATCAGCATAAAAATAAGATGCCCCTTGCAGCTTGTAGCTTGCAGCTCACTTCCTTACCTTTGTCAAAAATTTTAAGCATACATGTTACAGATCAGTTATATCAGGCAAAATTCAGAATTGGTAAGAGAGAAATTAGCGGTAAAGCATTTTGATGATCTATTTATCGTAGATAAAATACTGGAGACAGATGAGCAGGTTCGCAAACTAAAAACTGAAACTGAAGCGCTGCAGGCCGGCATTAATGCTGCCAGCAAAGAAATTGGGATGCTGATGGGTAAGGGCGAAAAAGAAGCTGCTGAAAATAAAAAGCAGCAGGTTACGGAAAATAAATCTGCCTTGCAAAATCTTACGCAGCAATTAGCTGATGCCGAAAAAGTATTGCATGATCGTTTGATTGTTTTGCCCAACCTACCCCACACATCTGTACCAAAAGGTAAAACGCCGGAAGAGAATGAAGTGGTAAGAGCAGGTGGCGCCAAACCTACACTGCCTGCAACTGCGGTGCCGCATTGGGACCTGATAAAAACTTACGACCTGGTTGATTTTGAGACCGGCGTAAAAATCACCGGCAGCGGCTTTCCTTTGTACAAGGGTAAAGGCGCTAAATTGCAACGGGCATTAATACAATATTTTTTAGATTATAATACGGACGCTGGCTATACCGAATATTTGCCACCGCTGTTGGTTAATGAAGCATCGGCTTATGGAACCGGACAACTGCCGGATAAAGAAGGACAGATGTATCATGCTACCGCTGATAATTTTTATTTGATACCCACTGCGGAAGTACCGGTTACCAATATTTACCGGGATGAAATCGTGAAGGAAACGGATCTGCCCATTAAGA
>JANOUJ010000325.1:0-8826 GCA_031416815.1 Chitinophagaceae bacterium | reverse complement strand
GCCAGGTTTGACAGAGCCGTTATTTCGTTACGCTGCCTGTTTACTTCATTGGCTTCAAGTGTCAACCTGTCTGCTGCACCTTCGCCACTACGGGTTATATGCAGTGTTTCTATTTTTTTTTCAAGCGATATTACCTGTATTAAAAAACTTTCCTGGTGATAGTTCTTGGCCAGGTCCTTTGCACGTTCCAGTATCTTTAAACTCTGCAGGTACAATCCTTTGTTGTACAGGATACGGGCATAATCTAATTGTTCGTGCAATTGCAGGTCAATACTATCGGTGCTTTTTAAAAGGCGCAAACTGGCTAGTAATTCTTTGTAGAGATGTGCTTTTAAATTGGCGTACTGGGGTTTTTCTATGCCGGGCAGTTTCTTTAGTATGATCTTCTCATCATAGTCCTTCCCTTTGTCAATCGCATCAAAAAGCTGTATGATCTTCAGGTCTTCCCGGGATGAACTTCGTTTTATATAGAGTTTAAAATGCCGCTTCTCCGCTTTTTCAAGCGATCTTATCAGTTGGAACAATATGTCTGTAGAACGGTTGGACATCATAAACTTTTTTTACCCAGGTTCTTTACCACAAAGGATTTCATCGTATTTACCTGTGGTTAACATAATAAAATTAACCTTAAGTTGGTTAGGTATATAATAATAACCCTCTTAGTTTTGTGTAACAAAGATGGTTAATTCATACAGCAGGCAATCGCTAAAGGAAACAATCAATCGTTAGAAGGCCGTTTTCAGGCCATTACGCTGAACCCGTCAGCAAAGATAAAAGAACATAAATTTTTCATATAGCAAGCAATCGTTAAAAAGTCACTCCGTTTCTACGGAGTGGCAATTTATTTGCAATTATAGGTAATAATTTCTTAACAATGTATTCCTTTTTTATTTTTTATTGATTGATCGATGAACCACATGATAGGAACATAGATTTTCACATAGGCTTATCTTTCAGGTAAGAGTAATGAATTTCTGGTCTATGTTTTTTCTATGCATCTATGTCCTATGTGGTTCAAAACATTTAATTATTTTTTTTCCAGCTGCCTTAAGATCTCATCCACTGCCCTGTCTATCTGAGGGTCTCTTCCTTTCAATTTATCATCAAAACTGTTGATCACTTTTATATCAGGCTGCACGCCACTCATTTCAAGATCCTTACCTTCCAGTGAATAACAACCCCAGCCCGGCATACGCACATTTGAACCATCAACAAGCCCCACGCCACTTGTAAAAATTATCCAGCGGTATGTTTCATTACCCATAATGGTTCCCAGTTTCAATGCTTTAAATCCCTGAGCTGTCATTTCAGCATCGCTCAATGATTGTTCATTTATCAGCAACACAATTGGTTTATCGCTTGGCGAAAAATTAGACTGCTTCGTAAGGCTTCCTTCCCGGTACTTCCAGTTCAGGTAAGTTTTCTGCGACAGGAATTTCAAAACTTCGTCATGCACATTTCCACCGGTATTATACCTAAGGTCAAATATGAGTGCATCTTTTTTGTTCAGTTCCTGTGTCATGTCAATGATGAATTGATCCAGTTCTCCCTGTCCCATATTTTTCATATAACCATACGCAATCCTTCCCTTGCTTTTCTCATCCACACGCTTTTGATTATTGTCTACCCATTCATCATAAAGGTTATTGAATAAAGTTGCTTGTGGATGAACCTTTGTATTTACCATCTGCCCATTTCGGTTGAAAGTCAATTTTAATTCCTTATCTCTTGATGGAACGGTAAAATAATAATTCCTGTCTTTATTTTTATCTACGTCTTCATCATTCACTTTTACCAGTATGTCGCCGGGTTTAATATCCACGGCTTTTTTATCGGCTGCAGAACGTTTCACAATATATTTCACTTTATATGCATCACCGTCTTCAAACATGATCCCTGTTTCCATGGTCTGATTTTGCAAAACGATTGTTTCGTCATCACCAGTTGTACCAAATCCCTGGTGAGAGGAATTGAGTTCACCCAACATATCATTCAGCATCACCCGCATGTCTGCACGGTTATTCAGGTTAGGTAAGAACTGCCTGTAATAATCTTTGGTTTTTTTCCAGTTGAGGCCATGAAAGTTTTCATCATAAAAATTCTCTTCCACCTGCGCCCAGGTTTCGTAAAACATTTGGTCAAATTCTTCGGAGAGGTTACGCCGGAAAGTATAACTAATGTTGATGGGGTCAACCTTATTTGCTTCGAGGTTTAGTTTGTGGATGTTACCGGCGAACAACACATACATTTTATCACTCACCTCTACCACATCAAAAATCTGGCTATTATCCGTACCGGCGATCTTTTCAGTTTTATTTTGTTCAAATGGTTCAATGATGGTTTTCCATAACGCATATTTTGCTTCCCCGTGGTTACTGGCAAACAGCACATTGGTTTTATCGCCTTTTTGGTACACCGCCTCAAGGTACTGGGTACCCAGGGAAGGGCTTACCTGGTCGAGCCGCTCCATGATCAAATCAGTATCGATCGTAATTGATTTTAAAGAATCAGTCGCAGGCGGAGTTTTTTTGGTTGTGTCTTTTTTCTCTTCTTTAAACAGTTCATTAAATTTATCGATCCGGTAAGGCTCGTCAATCTTCTCCAACGGCACACGGTATACCCGGGCATCTTGCAATCCGAAAGGGTATGATGCTTTTAACCGCTGCGATGTAAAATATATAAACATTCCGTCTGGCGACCACTTTGGCGCCCCTTCTGCAATGTCTGTATTGGTAAGGTTAATTGTTTTATTTTCCCTGATGTTGTGAACAAAAATATCCTGCTCAAAATTGCGGCGGGCAGTAAACAAAACGTATTCCCCGTTGGGAGAAAAACCAGGGTTACTGTTTTGAAAACCCCAAATCTCATCCTTAACGATGGTTTTGGGCTGAAGGGTTTTCAGGTCAAGCAGTTTCACTTCATCACGACCACTTAGAAAAACCGCTTGGGTTCTCTTTTTATTCAGCGCCATATTGCGGTTGTTCTTCGAGTCGCTGGTCAATTGTTTTACGATTCCGTTACCATCGGCGGCAATGGTATATAAATTGGTATACCCATCAAGGGTTTGGTTGATCAGCAGGGTTCTGTTGTCGCTCATCCATTTTACTTCCTTCACCCTTTCTGCAGACCTGCGGTTTATTTGCTGGATAAATTTTCCTTCCACATCGCTAACAAATAATTCGCCCCTGGAGACGAAAGCAAGCTTTTTACCATCGGGCGAAATATCATAGGCAGAAATTTTTCCCTTCACATCAAAATCTTTTTCTTTAGGCAGCGTATTGTTGCGGATAATTGCAATATTTAGTTTGCTTTCTTTATCTGTTTTTACATCATATATCCAAAGCTGGTAATCTTTTTCAAACACGATCTTGCCTCCGTTGGCATTCACCTGTGGAGTTTTAATAGAAGAGGAAAACCTTGTCAATCCTTTTTTTCCTTCACGCTCCATGGTATACAAATTATATTCACCATTGGCTTCATCAGAAATAAAATAAATATTACCACTTCTGTCTATCGTTGCAGCAAAGTCTTTTCCTTCCCAATTTGTATATTTCTTATGTTGCTTTGTTTTTAAATTGTAAGATTGAACATCGGGATTGAATGGGCCCTTGTATCTTTTACGCTGCACCTGGTTGCTGCTTTCCCAGGTATCGTTAAAAAATATTTCACCAGTGGATGGATGTTCAACCAGGTTATGATCGAACTGGAAAAAATAATTTCCAAAAACCCTTTGCGGAGTGCCGCCATCTGCACTTACTTTAAAGCCTGCCGCCTGGCCCATACGGCCGCTATTAAAATATATTGACTTTGAATCCCAGCTCCAGCCCGTTACTTCATCATTAACACTGTGGTAAGTGATCTGCCTCACATCTCCCCCATTAACAGGCATCACGAAAACATCTGCATTGCCATACTGTCGACCGGAAAAAGCAATCCATCTGCCATCCGGCGAAACCCTTGGACTGGTTTCATAACCCTGCATGGCAGTTAACCTGCTGGCCTGGCCGCTATTTATACCGGCCTTCCACAGATCACCTTCATAACTGAAGATCACTGTTTGCCCATCAGGCGTAAGGCATGGGTTCGATAAAAAATAAGCAGCATTATCCTGTGCTGCTGCTGAAAAAGAAAGTAAAATAAAGAGGGCTACAAAAGTCGATCTCATTGCAATTAGTTTTAGGCTGTGAATATACACCCAGGCTTAATTGATTGCAATACCGTTTATAGAAAATTAAAAATGAATTATTTTCCGCCAAATACCTTCTTCAGAATATCGGTTACCTGTGCTGCCGGGTTTTTACGGATCTTTTGCTCTTCCAAACTGATTTTAAGGAACAAACCACTTAAAGCCCTTTCAGTAACATAGGCTGTAAGATCGGTATTCACTTGGTTTGACGAGAACTTATTGTACGTTGTAAAAAGGTCTTTCCAGTATTTGGTAGCATCCATTTTTACAAGGGAGGCCTCAATTACGGGCCTGAATTTTTCGGTGAGTTCTTGAGTAGTAATTGATTTCAAATAATCAGTTGCAGCAAAATCGCCGCCGCGTAATATTTTTAATCCATCGGTAATACTCATCTTTTTAATGGCATCCCAGAAAATATTACCAACGCCGCTTGTGGCATCCTCTGCCGCACGGTTCATGCTAAGTACCGCCTTATCAACCATGCCACCCATGCCAAAACTCCGGAGTGTTTTCTCTACTTTCTTTGCCTCTTCAGGCATTAAAATTTTAATGGCTGCATCGCTAAAAAAGCCGTTCACCTTACTTAGTCTTTTACTGCTGCTATCAGTGCCAACACGCAAAGCATCTCTTAAACCACTGATAATTTCTTCGTTGCTGAGGTTACCCGAACCGGGAGCAACCGTCTTGGAAACCCGATCAAACAAACCCTTGATGGTTTGTGCAGGTAAAACCTGGATACCGATGAAAACAAAGGAGAGTACGGCTATAATTTTCTTCATGAATTTTTTAATGATTACTCAACAAAAATAACGCCATCGATGCTAAGAAAGGGTTAAAAAAGGGTTATTGAATTCTTGTTAATAAATTAAGGTTGATACACAGAATCATTAATTACGTAAATTCGCCACCACAAAAGCCATATATGAAATGAGCCATAAATGAGGTTTATAGGAACCGAAGTTTTTAGAGGCGAATTCCATGTGGCAAAAATCAATAAATATAAACACATGAAAAAATACATCCTGCTCGTCATCATCAGTTTCTCATTTTTTTCAAAAGGTTTTGCCGAAGAAGGCATGTGGTTGCCACAATTGCTGCAATCACTCAATGAAAAACAAATGAAAAAGATGGGCATGAAGATCAGCGCTGCTGATATTTATAGCATCAGTAAAGGAAGTTTAAAAGATGCCATTGTAAGTTTTGGCGGTTTTTGTACTGCCGAAGTAATATCCGACCAGGGATTACTTTTAACAAACCATCATTGCGGTTTTGATGCGATACAAAACCACTCATCTTTACAAAACAATTATATTCGGGATGGTTTTTGGGCTTATAATAAAGGCCAGGAATTGACAAACCCCAGCTTGTTCGCCACATTCATCATTCGTATTGATGATGTTACTGCATCTGTTTTAAATGGCGTTTCCAATAATTTAACTGAAAAAGAAAGACAGAGCGCCATTGATAAAAATATTGCCGCATTAAGAGGAACAGTAAAAAAAGAAACTTACCAGGATATACTTATTCGCCCTTTTTTTGAAGCCAATAAATATTACCTTTTTGTAACCGAAACCTATCGTGACGTACGTTTGGTTGGTGCTCCCCCATCATCAATTGGCAATTTCGGAAAAGATACGGACAACTGGATGTGGCCAAGGCATACCGGCGATTTTTCGATGTTCCGCATTTATGCAGGCAAGGATAACAAGCCTGCTCCTTATTCACCTGATAATGTCCCTTACAAACCAAAGCGTGCCTTAAATATTTCTTTAGATGGCGTGAAGGAAGGCGATTTTACAATGGTGTTTGGTTTTCCGGGCCGTACCAACGAATACCTTCATAGCAGTGCGATTGAACAAATTGTAAAAATAAGCGACCCGGCAAAGATCGCCATACGCACCAAAGCGCTTGGTGTTATTGATGGCTATATGCGTAGAGATGAAGGCATAAAAATTCAGTATGCTGCAAAGTATGCATCCATATCCAATGCCTGGAAAAAATGGCAGGGCGAAGTATTGGGATTGACCAAAACAAATGCTGTTGCAAAAAGGAAGGAATATGAAAGCAATTTTGAGAAAATTGTGCTAACCAAACCCGAATACAATGTAGTTTATATTGACCTGTTGAAAAATCTTAAACAGGTTTACGCTGATATTGAGCCCTATGGTTATGCACGTGATTATTACAACGAGATCATACCAAAGGTAGAACTGTGGGGTGTTGCAGCAGATTTGAACTCATTGGTTGCAGCCTATGCCAAAGATGAAGCAGCTTATAATAAACGTAAAACGGAAGTGCTGACTAAACTGGAAGAATCATTTAAAGAATACAATGCCGGTGTTGACCAGAAATTATTTGAAGCCCTGATGGAAATGTATGTAACTGACCAGAAAGCAGCATTTATTTCTCCGTCATTTAATACCATGCTTACTGAAAAAGGAAAGTATTATACTGCATTGTCAGAAGCGGTTTACAGCCAGACTGCTTTCAGTTCTTTTGATAAGATAAGAAAATTACTTGATCGTAGTCCTGCAGATGTTGTTGTTGCAATTAAAGCTGATATTGCCGGTCAGTTATACGCTGATATTTTAAAAACCTACGTAAACAATGTATCACCACAACTGAATGCGCTGCAATCAGAAATCAACCGTTTACAACGCAATTATATGCAGGCACAGATGGATGTGTTTAGCACCAAGGCTTTTTACCCCGATGCCAACAGCACATTGCGTGTTACGTATGGCAAGGTAAAAACTTACCAGCCACGTGATGGAGTGAAATATGACCTGCAAACCTATATGGAAGGCGTGATGGAAAAATATGTTCCTGGTGATTATGAATTTGACCTGCCTAAAAAAATGATCGACCTCTACAATAAAAAAGATTTTGGCAGATGGGGCGTTAACGGTCGCCAGCCGGTTTGCTTTATTGCAGCAAACCATACCACAGGTGGTAATTCGGGCAGCCCGGCATTGAATGCCGATGGTAATTTAGTGGGCCTAAATTTTGACCGGGTTTGGGAAGGAACGATGAGTGATATAAATTACGACCCGTCTATCTGTCGTAATATTATGGTTGACATCCGATATGTGATGTTTGTTGTAGATAAATTTGCAGAAGCGAAGAATTTAATTGCAGAGATGAAGTTTGTGAGTAAGAAAGGGAAGAAGTAAAAAGTAAAAAATAAAAATTAAAAAGTCGTCGGCAATGGAAAAGTGCTGATGACTTTAAATAAAAGTTGACTCAATCAAACACATACGCACATTTTTATAGGCTGTCGGCCTATGTTTCCATTATGATGAATGGAACTGCCCCAAACCCCTAAAGGGGCTTTTAAAGAGTATGATTATTCATCAGACTCTTATAAATATTAGATCTACAATTTTTTAATGATATAGTAACTCCAGAACTCTTAGAGTCTAAAGCCCATTCAGGGGTTTGGGGCAACAACAAATTTCATTTTATGCAAATAGCAATATTAGGTGCCGGCATGGTAGGCCGTGCAATAGCCATTGACCTGGCAGCAAAATACAATATCACGTCTTTTGATGTAAGTGATCATGCACTACAACTGCTTACACAAAAAAATAATTCAATAAAAACTATTAAAACTGACCTGAGTGATTACAGCAATTACGGTTCTATGCTGAAGGATTTTGATTTTGTAATTTCCGCAGTGCCGGGCTTTATGGGATACAAAACCTTGGAAGCAATCATCAACGCGAAAAAAAATGTGGTTGACATTTCTTTCTTCCAGGAGAATGCATTGGGACTGGATGCACTGGCAAAAGAAAATGATGTTACTGCTATTACTGATTGTGGCGTAGCACCGGGCATGAGTAATTTAATATTGGGTTACCACAATGCACGGATGAAGATCACCGATTTTGAATGTATGGTTGGTGGGTTGCCAAAGAAAAGGGTTTATCCTTTTGAATACAAGGCCCCCTTCTCCCCGATTGATGTGCTGGAGGAATATACAAGGCCGGCCCGGTATGTGGAGAACAGTAATATTGTTACAAAGCCTGCATTAAGCGATGCTGAATTAATAGACTTTGAACATGTGGGTACGCTTGAATCCTTTAACACAGATGGTTTGCGTTCTATTTTATTTACCATGAGCCATATTCCCAACATGAAAGAAAAAACGTTGCGTTACCCCGGACATATTGACCTGATGAAGGGTTTAATAAAGGCAGGCTTTTTAAATACGATACCGGTTAATTTTAAGGGGCAGCAAATTTCACCGATGGAATTCACGTCCTCGCTATTATTTGATCAATGGAAGCTGGGAGAAACAGAAGCAGAGTTTACTTTAATGCAGATAAAGATCAGCGATACAGAAAAAACCATCTGCTACAACTTGTACGATGAATATGATGCGGCAACACAAACTTCATCAATGAGTCGTACAACCGGTTATACCTGCACGGCTGCATTGAATATGCTGATTGAAAAACTGTTTACTGAAAAAGGTGTATTTCCTCCGGAGCTGGTAGGTCATGCATGCACTCGCCCATCTTCATCGTGACTTCGGTCGCGGCCTTGGTGTCGGCCTCGGACATCTTCGGGGCTTCGCCCTTCATTTCCTGCGACATGTCCTTCGCCCACTTCGCCATGTCCCCGCTGACCTTCTCGGC
>JANOUJ010000324.1:0-4030 GCA_031416815.1 Chitinophagaceae bacterium | reverse complement strand
GTGCTAAAAATAAATTTATCAAAAATCCGGTCTTATGTATTCGGATCTTTATTGCAGTGATATTTTAATTTAAAGGCGAGGTATTGATCTATGGAAAAAAATGGGATCAGGCAAAAGCAATTAAATAAAGAATTGTAGGTTGAAGCATAAGCACACCGTTCGCTATTAGAGCGTTAAATTATCGATTATTTTATACCTGAAAAGAAAGGAAAAAGCTTAGGTCTTAAACAGAAGCCAGATAACTGCTAACAATTAACCGATAACAGATAACCGATACTACAACTGAGATTCCTCGTATCCCCGGATCTTGTTGTACAATGTTTTACGGTCTATTTTGAGTATTTCGGCGGCTTTAGTTTTATTAAAATTAACTTCTTTTAAAACATGCATAATGGTTTCGTACTCGGCCCTGGAAGCAGAATCCTTCAGGTCTATCACTCTTTTTCCCGACTCCAGTGTATCTGTCACCTGATCGTTCATTGCCATGGCATTACTTATTTCGTAAGGCAACGAATCGGCGGATATATGGCCTTCTTCTGTTAACAGTGCACATCTTCTTACCACATTTCTAAACTCCCGTAAATTACCCGGCCAGCTATAATTAATAAACATGTCCATCACTTCATCATCAAAACCATCCAGTTTTTTATTTAATTCATCCATTGTTTTGGATAAAAAGAAATCAGCAAACAGTGGTATATCATCTTTCCTGTTTCTTAAAGGTGGCAGATTTATAGAAAATTCATTGAAGCGATGATAAAGATCTTCCCTGAATTTTCCTTTACGGTAAGCTTCCTGTAAATTTTCATTTGATGCCACGATCACCCGGATATCGATCCCGATCTCGGTATTGCCTCCAACCCGTTTAAACTTTCTTTCCTGTATCACCCTTAATAAAGATGCCTGTATCTCGCCCGACAGGTTAGCAACTTCATCAAGGAACAGGGTTCCGCCATTGGCCAATTCAAAATGACCTTCCTTATCAGCCAATGCACCCGTAAAAGAACCTTTCATGTGCCCGAATAATTCACTTCCGGCCAATTCTTTTGATAAGGTGCCACAATCCATCGCAACAAATGGTTTACCTTTTCTGTTGCTTTTTTCATGTATGGTTTTGGCAATTACTTCTTTGCCGGTACCACTTTCGCCATACAGTATAATGCTGAAATTGGTGGGGGCCACCAGGTCGATCTGCTTGTATAAATTCTTTGTTGCTGCGGCCTCTCCCTCTAAGAGATCTGTTGTATATTTTAAACTTTTCTTGGGACTTTTATTTTCTTTGGCAGCGTGGCCGTTCCCGGCCTCAATGCCAGGTTGTTTAATGGCTTTGCTTAAAATATTTAATACTTCTTCAGGCAAAAGCGGTTTAATGATGTAATCGTACGCACCCGCCTTTATCACATCCACTGCCAGTTTAATATCGCTGTACCCCGTAATGATCAGCACAATGGTAGCGGGGTTATGCTGCTTTAACTCTATTAAAACATCTTTACCGTCTTTTTTATCTCCCAGGCGGTAATCGCATAAAACAATGTCAAAAAAGCTGTCCTTAAATTTCTCAATGCCTTTTTTAGCGGAATGGGCAGACTCTACTTCATACCCGTTTTTGGTAAGAAACCTGGTAAGCAAGTGACACATATCGGCATCGTCGTCAATAATAAGTATCCTTTTGTTCATTTATGCCCGTTTTTTTTAAAGATAGAATAACTTTCAGGTTTTACACACAAAATTTACAAAAAACAGGTTTACAAATGCGGCTGTTAACTTCATTGTGTAAACCTGTTTAAAATCTAAAATCTAAACCCAATCAACTGTAGTATATTTCGTATTTAAAAGTATATTACTAAAAAGTCTGCCGGATTTAATTAATACCTGTTTACGCACCATCCGGGATCGAAAAGGCGGAAACCTTTCCTCATATTGGGGAATGAAATACTCAAATGACAATGATCAAATAGTAGTTGGCTCTGCCAATTGGGATAAACACGTCTTCAGATCAACGCCCTTCCCCAATACATCTTTAAAAATGTCTTTTATTTTCTTTACTCTTTTTGGAACTGACGTGATGGTAAAAGCAGCTGGTGTAAGCCCTGACTTTACCTCTTTCCATAATAAAGGTGTCGAAACGGTGGCACCGGGGTGCGGACGAAGGCTATATGCTGCAGCAATGGTTTGTCCCCTGCTATTTTGCAGGTAATCCAGATAAATTTTGTTGCCCCGCTTTTTTAAATTACGCTCCATGCTTGTAAACGTTGGCAGTTGAGCGTGGGCATGTCGACAAAGTATTTCTGCAAATCCCCGTACTTGTTCATAGCTATACTTTCTGCCCATGGGTACATAAATATGCAGGCCCGTGGCCCCGGAGGTTTTGCAAAAAGATACTGCGCCTGCCTTGTCCAGCAACTGCTTAAAAATATTTGCCGTTTCAATTACCTGCTCAAAAGTATTTTTTGAAGAGGGGTCAATATCAATGATCATATAATCGGGCTTGTCAAGCGCTTTTGTCGTCGAGTTCCATGGGTTCAGTTCAATGCAACCGAGGTTATTGAGGTAGGCAAGGGTGGCTTTGCTATTACAAATAATATAATCCACATCTTTTTTTGAAGATTCAGAATATAGCGGAATACTTTTTACAAAATCCGGCGCATCTTCGCCGGCATCCTTGTGGTAAAATCCTTTGTCGGTTATACCGCCCGGATTTCTTTTTAAGGATTCAGGCCTGTCCTTCAGGTATGGTAATATAAAATCCGCCATAGTTTGATAATAATCTATCATAATCCCTTTGGTAATGCCTTCCTTTGGCCAGTATAATTTATCCCGGTTAGTTGTGCGTACTTTAATTTTTCCTATCACCAGTTCAGTAACTGCTTCACCGGTAGTTTTTTCTTTCTTTACTTTTGCCGGCGCTGTAGTTTTTGTTTTAAGCATATCAACATCTTTTATGGATTTTTCTTCCCGCATTCTTAAAAAGATCGGGTGGCGCATTTTACCATCGTTGGTCCATTCAGTAAATTTTACTTCGCAAACATATTTTGGCTTTACCCAGGTAACAGGCATATTGGTTTTTACTTTTTCTTTAAAAGGCGACCTGTTGGTTTTAAGCGGAGCAAGCTTATTGTAAACTTCTTTTAAAACACTGTCGGTAAAACCAGAGCCGGTGTGGCCGGCATATTTCAACTCTTTATTGTTACGTACCGCCAGCACCAATGACCCAAAATGATCTCTTGACCCGGTTGGTTGTGTAAACCCGACAATAACGACTTCGTCGGATTTGTGGTGCTTTATCTTCAGCCATTCAGATGTTCGGATGCCTTTACGATACTGACTGTCTGCCTTCTTCGCCATGATCCCTTCCAGGTTCTGTTTACCGGCTGCATCAAAAAATGCGATGCCCCCTCCCATAACATGGTCCGAATATTTTATTACGTTGTTCTTTTTAATTAATTGCTGCAATAATTTTTTCCGGTCGGTAAGTGGTAGCTCACAGGTATCCACGCCATTTAATGATAACAGGTCAAACGCATAATAACAAAGGGTGTATTGGGTGTTGTTGTCATAATGCTGTAATTGTTGAAAGTCAGCTCTGCCTGCTTCATTCAGCATTACAATTTCGCCGTCTAAAACAGCATTATTTTTTATTTTTTTTAAGGCATTGGTGATAATAGGGTAGCTGTTATTAAAAATGAGGCCATTCCTTGAATACAGTTTTACCTCGCCATTTTTAATTTCGCTTATTGCCCGGTAACCATCCCATTTAATTTCAAACAACCACTCTGCATCATTAAACGATTTACCGGTTTCTTTAGCAAGCATTGCAGGGATGAAGTCAGTTAATTTTCTTGTCGAAGCTTTGGGAGGAGCTACAGGCTTCGTCTCAGGGACTTCTTCTGGAGTTGCTTTTTTTTTTGATGTGGCCTTCGTAGCCGAGGTTTTACCTGTCCCGTTTTCTTTCAACCATTTATTTATCGGAGATGATTTTGGTGTAAACTCCTCTGCTGTGTATTCTTCTGTCACGGCATATTTGTCTTTA
>JANOUJ010000323.1:0-3544 GCA_031416815.1 Chitinophagaceae bacterium | reverse complement strand
GAATGGGGTTGAATCTGTTGCATGGTACCATCGTTGTAAACCTGCAACTGTCCACCATCTGAAACCAACCAGTTTTCATTCAGGTATGTAATGAGAGAGAATTTGCGATTGTCGTTGTTCTTAAACTGGTCTTTATGCCGTTTATAAAAACTGCCTTCTTCATAAACTGCATAGTGAAATTCATAGGCATTGATACCTGCGTAACAGGTTTTGTTGAGGCGATCAATAAAATTTTCAGCGTGTTGCAAAAATTCATTTTCAAAGGGATTGTCATGCTTTTTATCTAACCAGTATATTTTATCGCCACGCATTTTTTGGTTAACATCCTTTACTTCCTCATTTCCTATGCCGGCAGCGATCATCAGCCCATCTTTTTGTAACTGCATAATGTTTTGTTGCAGGCCAGCCGCTAATTCGCTTGTTAAAAAGCCCGGTGCTATACCAATGTTGTTGTTGAGATAGCTATCAATTAAAAGGTCGAACTGTTCATCCATGGCTACGGCTTAAGGCGGCAAGTTAGTTCATTAAACCGCCAATAATTAATTTGTGAATTACGAGCTGCTCATTACAAGTTTGCTATTACAAACCCCGGCTTTTTAATTGCTCATGATCCATATAAAACCAACGATTGAAAGCTTAAAAATTATATATTGATGGCTTTAGGTATTTTTACAGCCATGATGCTGAAGCAAAAGATATATGGCCATTACCTGCAAGTGATACATGATAAAGTTGCCATGCTGCAAAAAGTATTGGATGATCTAAAAGAAAGCGGGGCTAACGAAACCAAGAGTACCGCCGGCGATAAACATGAGACTGCATTGGCCATGTTGCAGATAGAACAGGCCAATACACGAGCCCAACTGCAGGAAGTTTTGAATCAGCAGGCTGCATTGGAAAAAATAGATCCAAATATTGTATCCTCAATGGTTGTAAATGGCAGCCTTATAAAAACTAACCGTGGATACCTTTTTATGAGTATTGCATTGAGCAAAGCAGTTATTGATGGGAACGCTGTCATTGCTTTATCTCCTCAATCGCCCCTGGGACAAAAGCTGATGGGATTAAAAACAGGAAATGTTGCTTTAATAAATCAAATGGAATACCATATTGAAAGCATTGAATAACATGCAAACTTTCTGCAAACAGCCTTAATAAGGCTGTTTTTTACATTTTGCAATATCTTGATTCCCTAAAAATGATTTCTTATCTTGTTCATATAATTTTATCAATCCCTTCAAATAAGTATGTGATGAAAAAAATACTGGTATTAACTGCAATTTCATTTTTTTCAATTTCAATTTCGGCTCAAAGCAATGAAGAAAAAAAACTTGAAAGAGCTTTATATGATCTGCCTGATGTTGCCTTTAAAAAAATATCTGAGCCCGGCGATCCTAACCTGAAGTATATGTTGCGTGTTAAGCAACAACTTGATCATAATGATATAAGTAAAGGTTTTTTTTACCAGCGTGTTGAGTTTACCCATATTGGCTTTAACAGGCCTGTAGTAATGAATACACAAGGATATGCCCTTAATTTTGGTAAAAATGAAATACAACTTTCTTTGAATGCCAATTACCTGAATATAGAGCACCGGTTTTTTGCCGAATCTGTTCCGGATTCTATGCAGTGGAAATACCTGACACTTGAACAGGTTACTGCCGACCTGCACCATATAAACCAGTTATTTAAAAAATTGTACAAAAATAAATGGGTAAGTACGGGCATCAGTAAGGGTGGCCAAACAACCATTTTTTATAAATATTTTTACCCGGATGATGTGGATGTAGCCGTTCCATATGTTGCTCCTTTTAATTTCAGTTTAGAAGATAAACGCATTTATAGTTTCCTCGATTCGATCGGCACACCTGAATGCCGTAAAAAAATATTTGATGTGCAGCAATACCTGTTGCAGCAGGAAGACAAGGCATTGGAAAAACTACAATGGTATACAAAAGGGGCCAAACTTACTTTTAATTACCTGGACAATTCTTTGGGAAAGGCCTATGAACTGGCAGTTCTTGAACTTTCATTTTCATTCTGGCAATGGGGTGGCAATTGTGATGAAATACCGGTTAAGCAATCATTGGATTCATCGCTGAATTACCTGTTGCGCATTTCGGGGCTTGATTTTTTTGCTGATGCCGGCATGAAAACCTATGCTTCGCATTATTACCAGGCAGGCACGCAAATGGGCTATTATGGTTATAATATTGAACCCTTTAAAAAATATATCAGGCATTTTACCTCAAATCCTTCAGCAGTGTTTATGCCCAAGGAAGCCGGGCATGTTGCTTATGATAACAGCCTGAATGAAAAAGCAGATAAATGGCTGAAAGAAAAAGGTAACAATATTATTTACATCTATGGTGGCTATGATACCTGGAGCGCTGAAAGAGTAGTGCCGGGAGCCGCTGTAAATTCAAAATCTTTTATTTTGCCAGGTAAAGATCACGGCCAGGCAAGAATAAGAAACATGGATGCACAAATGAAGGCTGACGTAAAAAAATTACTTGAGCAATGGACAGGATTACCTGTTGATTTTAGTATGTTGAAATAAATACAGGACCAAAAGATAACAAATATTAAAACCCTGCACCTTCATTAAACAGGGTTCATTTAATCAATATCGCCCAGCCCAAACCTATTGCCTACTTTTAAAAATGCATACGCCGCTGTTTTGTCAACACCTTTCTTTTTGTACGAAACGATCAAAACGTGCCAGGTCCCTTCCGATTCTTTCTCTGTTAGGTATTTGGTAATTTTATATCCGCTGCTGTCCTGGTTAGCGGTTCTGTTTATGCGTTCACAAACATCATCAACCCCTTTCTTATCATATTCTTTAGTGTAATCCGACATTACTTTCCACGCCCGGCTTTTATCATCGCCCCGGTAAATAATGTACGGAGCAGCTTTATAAAAAGTGCCCAGTTTAGTCACATTTGGGTCGGCAAAATCAACTGTGCGGCAAATGCGAAACAAGTCGTGCAGGGTTTTAGCAAGTTGCATAGAGTCCGATTTATTTGCCTGGCCTTCCGCAACGAAATTTGCTGTGAGCAGCATTGTAAAAAGGAGGAGACATCTTAATTTCATACCCGGGCGTTTTAATTGTTAAAACAAAATTGTAGATTTAAGAAAAAATACATGACTAAATATAATACTTTCCTCACCGTTTTTATAATTGCGGTTATTTCAATGATCGTTTTTTTTATTTTCTACTTTCAGGCCATATTTGATGTTGTACGTACGGTGAATGATTTCGGGGGCGATGAGCCAAGTCCCTTTTTAATTTTAAACACCCTTTTTACTCCAGAGGTTATTTTTTCAGGAGTAGTTCTGGGCTTATCCAGCCTTACTTACCGCATACTTGGTATTGTACATGTGGCTAAAAACAAAACAGTAAAGGATGGGGAAAAGGCTCTGTGGATAGTTGGTTTTATACTGATGGGGTTTATTACCGGCATTGTTTTTCTGGTTATGGCAAAGGGAAGGAAATTTGTGGAATGATGATGCTGGTTACTTCTTTTTTAAGATGATCCAATAC
>JANOUJ010000322.1:0-3430 GCA_031416815.1 Chitinophagaceae bacterium | reverse complement strand
TAACGGCGCCCATCCAAAATACGGCCTGTTTGCTCATCCACAATTTTTACTGCATCTTCCATCACCACATACTCAATATCTTTATCAAATAAGGTATATGCCTTTAATAACTGCTGCACCGTATGAATACGATCGGCCTTTAACGAATAATCATTTAATAGCGCTTCTTTATTCTGCAGTTTTTCTTCGGCGCTTAAAGTACTTTTTTCAATGTCCGCCAATTTGGTGGCAATATCTGGTATGATGAAGAATTCAGGGTCTTCACCACTTCTTGTAATCAATTGTATTCCCTGGTCCGTAAGGTCAACCTGGTTGTTTTTTTCATCAATATTAAAAAATAATTCCGCATCAACCTTGGGCATTTCTTTTTGCTGATCTGCTAAATAATAATTTTCACTTTTCTGCAACTTAACACGATTACCCGGCTCACTTAAGAATTTGATCAAGGCGCTGTTCTTCGGTAAACCACGGTGGGCACGCATTAAAGCAAGGCCGCCATCTTTGGGATCATCATTGCCTTCAGCAATTTTTTTCTTTGCTTCTATTAAAAAGGTATTTACTGCTTTTCTTTGTGCATCAACTAATTTTTCGATCCTTGGTTTCAGGTCGAAGAACTGTTGGGTGTTGTCACTATGTCCCACCGGTCCGCTGATGATCAAGGGCGTACGGGCATCATCGATCAGTACGCTATCCACCTCATCCACCATGGCAAAATGATGTTTACGTTGTACCATTTCGTTTGGCGTATGCACCATATTATCTCTCAGGTAATCAAAACCAAATTCGTTGTTGGTGCCATAGATAATATCAGCATTGTATGCATTGCGGCGGGCATCGCTGTTGGGTTCGTGTTTGTCTATACAATCAACACGCAAGCCTAAAAATTCAAAGATCGGCCCGTTCCATTCACCATCCCTTTTAGCCAGGTAATCGTTCACGGTAACAATGTGCACCCCTTCGCCGCTTAATGCATTCAGGTAAGCTGGCAATGTACTCACCAGGGTTTTACCTTCACCGGTTGCCATTTCGGCAATTTTACCGCTGTGCAAAACCATACCACCGATCAACTGCACATCGTAGTGCACCATGTTCCAGATTACTTTGGTGCCGCCGGCTGTCCAGCTATTTTTATAAATTGCTTTATCACCTTCAATAACCAGGCTGTCTTTTTTTACCGCCAGCAACCGGTCTAAGTCAGTAGCCGTCACTTCCAGTGTTTCATTTTCTTTAAATCGGCGACTGGTTTCTTTTACGGCCGCAAAAGCTTCGGGCAAAATTTCCTGCAGCACCACTTCCAGTTCTTTGTCTTTATCTTTTTTTAATTCATCTATCTCTTTATAAAAAACATCCTTGCCGTTAATATCCTCAACGGGCAATTCTTCAGCAGCTTTTTGCTTATCGGCTATTTCTGTAATTATTTTGTTGAGATGGGTTGCAATGCGTTGTTTAAACTCAGCCGTTTTGTTACGCAGTTCGTCATTGCTTAATGACTGGTATTGATTAAAATACTGGTTGATCTGTTCAACCACCGGCCTTATTTTTTTTACGTCTTTTTCGCTTTTATTTCCGCCAAAAAGTTTCGAAATAGCTCCTATCATAAAATTCAGTGTTGTTGGGTATACTTTAATTTCTGATCAGTTCAGTCAAATATGGTGCACAAAACCTTTTTGAGCCATAATGACAGTATTCATCCCCGATCGGTTACAAGGGCGACAAAGGTAGTAAATCTTTGGTGTATGCTTTTGCACTGTGCTCAATAGAATATCCCCTTTTCATACTTTCGCACCCAAAAATAAATTGCAGCCTCAAAACAAACTCGGGGGTTTATTGTTACGTATTTTGTAAAAAAAATAAATATGCAAAAGTTATTACTATTGGTACTCCTGGCTGCAGCTTCATTACAATCATCTTCCCAAAAAGTAGATTTAACCAGGTTTGAAAAAGAACGTGTTCGATACTCAAAAAATGCTATGGTTGCGTTGGCTGGCTGGTCGGTTGCAAATATGGTAGGCAGTGGTATTGCCACCAATACCCGTAATAAAGAGATGCGCTATTTTCACCAGATGAATGTAATGTGGGGCGGTATTAACCTGGCCATTGCAGGTTTAGGTTATTATGGGGCTGGCAGGGAGAAGATTGATAACCCGACTTTGGAGGCTGTATTGAAACATCAGAACAGGATTGAGAAAACCTACCTCATTAATGCCGGACTGGATGTTGTTTATGTGGGGGCAGGCTTGCTGATGAACAAAACAAGTGACAATCAGAAAAGTCCGGAAAAATTCAAAGGTTACGGTAACTCCATCATGGTGCAGGGCGGGTTTTTATTGTTGTACGATGCAATTATATACGCCATACACCGCAAGCACGGCAAACAGTTAAAAGGTTTGGGCGATAAAGTAACATTGAATGCAGGGCCTGGTGCAGTATCCCTAACTTATAATTTTTAGGGTGTTAAGAATTCTCCAAATGGCACCCATCTATCAAATTAAATCCCTACTTATGAATTTACAGGGGTATTTTTACACGAACAAATTCGTATGTAATTCCATTTTATGAGGAAAGTTATTGTTTTTCTTTTTGTGATTTTTTTAAGCCTGACAGTAAAAGCGCAGGTAAAAGGCACGCTCATAGATTCGGCGAGTAAAAAACCCATTGAAAATGCAGTTATTGCATTGGTAATAAAATCAAATCCCACAGATACCAGTTATACATTTACCGATGATAGGGGCCAGTTCAGGTTTGATGTTGTGCCTACTTCTCCATTTACAGTAGTGATACGGCACCTGGGTTATTGGCCCAGGGCCAAATATGTTCCGGTAAGCAAAGCCGAAAAAACAATTGATGTGGGCAGTTTTGTATTGGCGCAGGATGCAAAATTACTCAGCGAAGTAGTGGTTGAAGCTCCTGCCATTGTTGTAAAAGAAGATACTATTGAATACAACGCATCTTCATTTAAAGTAAAAGAAGGAGCTGTTGTGGAAGATCTTATTAAAAAAATGCCAGGCATACAGGTTGACAAAGACGGCAATGTAACAGCGCAGGGCAAAGCAGTAACCCGTGTAAAAGTAAATGGTAAAGATTTTTTTGGCGGCGATGTAAAAACAGCAACTAAAGAATTACCCGCCAATATTGTAGATAAGATACAGATCATAGATGATTATGGTGACCAGGCAACTGTAAGTGGCATTAAAGATGGCGACCCCGACAAAGTGATGAACATCCAGATAAAAAAAGATAAGAACAAAGGTTTTTTTGGAAGGGTTACCGGTGGGTATGGAACGGATGACCGCTACCAGGGCTCACTCAACGGAAATTATTTTAATAACAATACACAAATTTCTGTTTTAGGCAACAGCAACAACACCAACACATCGCTCTTTAATTTTGGCGGTGGTGGCAACCGTGGGGCTACCAGCATGATGCGTAG
>JANOUJ010000321.1:0-4425 GCA_031416815.1 Chitinophagaceae bacterium | reverse complement strand
CCCTGCCGCTCCAGCCACCAAATGCATTTCTTGCTGCAACAACGGCATCTCTAAAATCTTTTCTTGATCCCAAACAAACATTTGCCAGGTTTTCACCCTTCTTATTTGTGGCAACATAATATCGGCCGGATTCCGTTCTGGGGAACTGACCGCCAATATATATTTTATAGGTCTTTAATACTTCTAATCTTTTTGAAGCATTTGTTTTTTCAAGGCCATTTTCACTGACAGCCAGCGATGATCTTTTTATTGTTGTATTTGCCATAATTGTTTTTTGACCTCACCCCAACCCCTCTCCTTGAGGAGAGGGAACTCGGAGATGGGAGTTTTATTATTTGAACTTCTTTTCTTTAATATCATATTCTTCGGTTTCAACCTCGAAAAGGCCTTCTACATTTCCCTCCCCTCGGGGGAGGATAGGAGGGGCTTCTTCGCTTTGATCTCCTCCATTTCCTCTCCCCTCGGGGGAGAGATAGAGTGGGGCCACTATATTACATTCACGTAAGCTGATAATCCATGCAATCCACCCTCTCTTCCATATCCACTTTCTTTATAACCACCGAACGGAGAAGTAGGATCAAACTTATTAAATGTATTGGCCCAGATAACACCTGCTCTTAATTTTGTTGTCAGATTAAAGATCTTGGAACCCTTGTCAGTCCATACTCCTGCTGACAGACCATAAGGTGAATTGTTTGCTTTTTCAATCACTTCATCATCTGTTCTAAAACTTTGGATGGCGAGCACCGGTCCAAATATTTCTTCCTGTGCAATGCGATTGCTTTGTGCCACATTGGTGAAGATGGTTGGCCTGCAAAAAAATCCTTTCTTAGGTATGGCGCATGAGCTCTGGTACATCTCTGCACCTTCCTGCTGGCCTATCTTAATGTATTTATTAATGATGTCTAATTGTGCTTTTGAATTGATGGCACCAATGTCTGTATTTTTATCCATCGGGTCGCCAAGTATCATCGTCTCCAGCCTGTCTTTTAATTTACGCACTACTTCTTTAAAAACAGATTCCTGTACATACAAACGTGAGCCTGCACAACAAACATGGCCCTGGTTAAAGAATATGCCGTTGATAACACCCTCCACAGCCTGGTCAATGGGTGCATCATCAAAAATGATATTGGCAGCTTTGCCACCCAATTCAAGCGTTGCTTTTTTATTGGTGCCTGCAATGGCACGCTGGATGATTTTTCCAACATCGGTACTACCGGTAAATGCAATTTTATTTACGTCGGGATGATTAACAATGGCAGCTCCGGTTGCACCGGCACCGGTAATAATATTTACAACACCGGGAGGAAGATCAGCTTCCTGTATAATTTCTGCCAGTTTTAATGCAGTGAGGGAAGTGTTCTCCGCCGGCTTTAAAACAACCGTATTTCCACAAGCAAGAGCCGGTGCAATTTTCCATGCAGCCATCAGCAAAGGAAAATTCCAGGGAATTATCTGTCCGGCAACACCCAATGGTTCTGTTCTGCGGTTTGGAAATGCATACTCCAGTTTATCGGCCCAGCCGGCATAATAAAAGAAATGATTGGCTGCAGTGGGTACATCAAAATCACGGCTCTCACGGATGGGTTTGCCACCGTCGAGTGTTTCTATTATGGCAAATTCTCTTGCACGTTCCTGAAGCATCCTTGCAATGCGGTAAATATATTTTGCCCTTTCGGCGGGAGGCATTTTTTTCCAGGTCTTATCATATGCAGTTCTTGCGGCAACAACAGCTTTGTTTACATCTGCAGTATTGGCTTCTGCTATCATGGATAGTTTTTCTTCGGTAGCAGGGTTGATGGTTGCAAAATGTTTTTTGCTCTGCGGCTTTTCAAATTTTCCGTTGATAAATAGATCATACTGCGGATCTATTTTGGCAGCACTTTTACTTTCCGGTGCCGGTGCCAGATTTCTTGCAGAATCAAATTTTAGCTTGATTGTATTATTCTTACCTGATTTTGCCATTTTATATTTTTTAGAACAAGTATGTTTTTTGTTTCACGCCGGGGGAACAGAGGAGCTGAGGAAGCAGGGGAGAAACTGCGATCTCTGCACCTTTGCGTTCTCTGCGTGAAACTAATCTATTGAAAAATAATTCGCCGACTGATAAACACCCGTCTTTTGTTTCATCAACTGCATCAGTATATCATTTGCCAGGCTGCTTGCACCAAACCTGAACCATTCGTTATTCATCCAGCCTTCGCCAAGCGTTTCATTTAGCATCACCAGGTAATGCAAGGCCAGTTTTGATTTTGAAATACCACCGGCCGGTTTCATAGCGATCTTTTTACCGGTCTTATAATAAAAATCACGGATGGCTTCCAGCATTACCAATGTTACGGGCATGGTTGCTGCAGGAGAAATCTTACCCGTGGATGTCTTTATAAAATCAGCCCCGGCATACATGGCGATATCACTTGCCTTGCGCACTTTATCGTAGGTAACCAGCTCGCCGGTTTCCAAAATAACTTTTAGCCTTGCTTCACCGCAAGCTTCTTTAATGGCAGCAATTTCATCAAACACAAAATTATATTCGCCTTCTAAAAATTTCCCCCGGGATATCACCATGTCCACTTCATCAGCACCATTTTGCACGGCAAATTTTGTATCACGGATCTTTACATCACGTGGTGCCTGGCCGCTGGGAAATGCAGTGGAAACTGATGCCACTTTAATGCCCGAATCACCCAAAGCAGCTTTGGCAGTTTTTACCATGCTGGGATAAACACAAATAGCAGCTACCGTCGGTAAACCCGGATATGCATCGTGCAGGTGCTGGGCCTTATAACAAAGCTGTTTTACTTTGCCTTCCGAATCTTTCCCTTCAAGGGTGGTCAGGTCGATCATATTCAGGGCCAGCATCAAACCATTTATTTTGGTCTCATTCTTAATACTACGTTTGGTAAACCGGGCTGCCCTTTCTTCAATGCCCACCTGGTCAACATGTGGCGATGAGGAAAGATCAGGTATCATTTTAGTTGCGATCATTTTCATTTATTTAGAAACATTTTTTGGGTGAGCCATCCGCCGCGGCCGATGACTCACCCAAAAAAACTAAGAAGCAGTTAGTGCTTCCAGCGATTTTACAATTAATTTTTCTACAGCAGCATTGCTGTCTTTTGAAAATTCTTTTGCCACCCGGTTTGCAATGATGGCGTTCACACTCATACACTCGTGGCCCATTAATTTACCCAAACCATAAATGGCCGATGTTTCCATTTCAAAGTTAGTGATTCGGTGATTATTAAAATTGAAATGCGTCAGCTTGTCAACGAGGCCCGGGCTTGCTAATTCCAAACGCAACACCCTTCCCTGCGGTCCAAAAAAACCTGGACAGGTTACCGTGATACCTTTATAAAAACCTTCACCGAATTTTTGCAACAACAGTTCGCTGCCGCTGAAAGCATATGGATTGGTGATGGCTATGTCTAAATTCGTTTGAGCAATAAATGCATCGGCGATTTCTTTATCATCAGCAGTTTTTTGGTAGCTATAAAAATTGAGCAAATTATCCAGGCCCAAACCATGGGTGGAAGCTACAAAACTATCAACCGGTATATCGGCCTGTAAGGACCCCGAAGTTCCAAAGCGGATGATATTAAGTTTGGTAAGTTTTTCCTTTATCAACCTTGTTTCAAAATCAATATTGGCCAGTGCATCAAGCTCGTTAAAAACAATATCAATATTATCGGGCCCAATGCCTGTCGAAATAACCGACAATCGTTTACTGCCCACATACCCGGTGTGGGTAATAAATTCCCTGTGTTGTAATTGGTATTCAATTTTATCGAAATGAGCGCTTACTTTTTTAACCCTTTCGGGGTCGCCTACTACAATAATAGTGTGTGCAAGTTCTTCCGGCCTTACATCCAAATGATAAATGCCGCCGCGGCCGTTGATGATGAGTTCAGATTCCGGGATACGTTGCATATTTAAAAAATTAGTAAATAAAGATAATATTAAATGGCCTACTAAAGTTTTGCACTCGTATATAAATTATTAAAAACTGGGTATGTATCTACGCTGCCCGGGGTTATAAATCTACAAATGTTGGACAAATTTGAACCTGATTTGCATTGGCATCATTTTAGGATAGGTTACTGTAAATAACTACCAGGTGAAATCAATAATGTCTTTTATAGAAGTGACCGTGTTTAATTTACTTCCACCGGCTATGGCAGCCCCGGTAGTAATATTACTAAAAGATATTTTGCCTCTATTAAGTATTGCATTAATACGGGCAGGTTTACATGTAATTGTTAGCTTACACAAATTTCAACTTACGATTTTGGAAAAAACAGCACGAAAGAATGATATAAATGAAACGGATATCGAGCAACAATTAACAGCGTTAAATTTCAGCCGTTAACTGTTCGCATTTTTTTGTTCAGGTTTTTTATTCGTGAACTACAAGTTTTCCGG
>JANOUJ010000320.1:0-5865 GCA_031416815.1 Chitinophagaceae bacterium | reverse complement strand
AAACCCAGAAACAGAATCGTTGGCTGGGTTTCTGTACTATCTATTTTAAAAATGCCTTTTGGCGTACCGGTTCAACCCGTTGAATTAAACGGTGAAAAACACGCCGGTATCCTCGCCGCACAAATACTTGCCCTGCACGATACTTCCATTGCCGGCAAACTGGAAGCCTTTAAAGAATACCAGGATGATATTGTAATGGAAAGTGTGAAGAATGTAAAGAGCTTTGGTTTCAGGAATGAGTTTGATTAGTCCTCCGTAGCTGCAGCGAAGGAGGATAGTTTTGAGTTTGGTGTTTTTAATTTTTTGTTACCAGCATTTTTCTTCATGGCTTCATTGTTGTGTCACTCACTTGTACCGCATACCAATGTGGAACTTTTATCGAAGCGTAGATGTATATCCCATCAATAAAACACATCATATACTTTGGTACCATTCTGGATCAAACTTATTGTATCAATCCCTGAGCTCATTATCCCGTTTTTGTAATGACGCCATTCAAGACGAACTTTACTATATGCATTATAGGAAAATGTATCAATTATAGTTACATCTGTTTTGCCAACCTGAGCCTTTCTAAAAAAAATAGGCCGAAGCGACAGATTATTTCCATAAATAAAAACATTGCTTTCAAAAAGAGTATCATTGATGGTTGCAGGGGTAATTTTATGCATATTTAGCTTAAAGTAAGAAGGCTGGTCTACATAAATTGTATCTGTGTTTGGATCTAAATTTACATAAGGAGCAATTACATAGGCAGGATCAAGTACAGTGGTGTAAAAGATACCTCCACAGGGATATCCATTACAATTTGTTGAGTCATACACAAACGAAAATTGGCCATTTGCATCTGCAAAAGTTGAATCTATCCTGTATTTTGGCGGCCAGATTAGTGTGTCCAGAAAATTGATAGTCCAGTAAGTATTCGGATCCCAGGTAAGTGATGTTAGGGGTAACTGCCTTACCAAATATACCTTTACACCCGGCACAACTTGCCTTAATGGAAATCTTACTACTATACCACTAACAGATGTTAATTGTTCAGATGAATTATTTTTATTACAAGCAGTTATAGAAATGAAAACTATAATTGAGATTAATACTACACTTTTAAATTTTATCATACGGATTATTTGAAATTAGTAAGTGAAATATAAATGACTATTTCAATTGACCCAGCCTTTCCCCAACGATCGTATCAGAAAACTTATCATGAAAAAGTTGCTTGGTTCTTATGAACATAATTATCTGTACGATCAATGGGATAATAAAAATGTATAAAGTTGTTGTTACCATCTTTAATATATTCCGAAGCAATGCCCTCCAAAATGAAATGGGGTTTCCATAGCTATCGGTTATTTGTATTTTCATGATCAGCTTTCCAAAAGTTCCTTTCCACCGTGACGATTCCATCAAGGATATAACAATAGAGAAAAAAATAGACTCCCAGATAAAAAATGCTATTCCTATATCCATATCATCTACCTTCTCAAATTCCTCAGCTGTAGTGGTGCCAAATACCAGTGGCAAAATAAAAAGACTAAAAATGAAAGCGATAAAAATGGAAGGCACTGAGGTGATAAATATATCAATTACATATGCCAGTGCCCTTTTAATAAAACTGGTTTTGTAATAGGTTCGCCTCCAGTTCAGGTCAAGCGGAACAAAAATATCAGCGTCCAGGGAAGAATATCCCGAATCCATTGTTTTTATATCAGTATTTATCGATGCCATATAAAAAAATTACCATGGTTTTATTTCAAAAGTTGATTGTTCAATTTTATAATGTTTGGTAATTACATCTATCATTTCCTGGGCCACGGTTGCAAAAGCATCATCAATACTCCAGGTCTTTTGGTCGTAGAGTGGCCTTTTTACACTGGGTAGAATAACAGGCAGCTTGCCGAAGAAAGGTTCTTTCCATAAAAAATTCCTTACGATAACCGCCAATACCCTTGTTTCCCTGTTATTATAGCGAAGGATCACTTTTTTGATCCTGTCAATGTTCACATCATCTGCAATAAAATCACTGCTGCCAAAAAGAATAACCAGGTCGGCAATAAACAATACTTCTTTGTATTTTTCAACGTCCTCACCGGAGTCGATCATCGAATCGCAGTATACTTCAATTTTTGGGCTTGCGTTGCGGATGAATTGTGAAAGGTGATCAAGAACTTTATCGCATGCATCAATATCCTGCTGGTTAGATGATGCCAGAAAATAAATAACGATCTTTTCTTTTACGGTTTGGGCTGATATTTCTCCGGTTGTGCTCATAAACTTGTATAGTGTACAATCAGCTTTTTTTGATCATTGAATTGACAAGCTGGTTTAATGAAACAGAAATTTCTGTGTAGGCATCATCATCTATAGCATATGTCGTAACAGGTTTTGCATTTCGGGGCAGCGCCTGCAATTTGGCAAAGGGCATTTCCTGCCAAAGGCAGTTTTTCAAAATGATCGGTACCACACGGGCAGTACCTTCTTCATGTCGTTTCATGGCAGTTGCAAGTTCCTTGTCCCAGATATATTGAGAGGCGATAAAATCTATGCTGATCAATAACAGGATAATATCTGATCTTTCCAGTTCGGTTTTGATCACTTCATCCCATTCCTGTCCTGCAATTAGTTGCCGGTCATTCCAGGTTTCAATCTTTTTAGATCGTTTCAACCCGGTTAAATGTTTGTCTAATTCGTTTTTCAGATCTTCGTCTGCATGGGCATACGAAATAAATATACTAACCTTATCTTTTAAATCCGCAGGCATTTTCTTTGGCTAATTTTGGTATAACAAGTTAGTTGAATTTTTGTATTAAATAAAAAAATATTTGAGCGCTAAAGAATGAAGTGATACCCTCCCGGCATTGTTGGTTGCCCGGCCAACAACCATTCAATAAACATTCCTTCCCCATCTCCCTAAAAAAAACTAAATTTAATTTACATATCTCCCACTATGCCAAATCAAGACAACAAAAATTCCCGCAGGGATTTCTTAAAAAAATCGACAGCCCTTGCAGCGCTTACCATTGCTTCGCCGGTATTGGTAAAAGCTGCAGAAAATGATGAGAAGATCGCTGCCCTCTTTGAACAAATGCCGCTACGACTGGAAGTGAATGGCGTAGCGCATCGTTTATCTGTAGAGCCAAGAGTAACACTGCTTGACCTGTTGAGAGAACAGTTACATCTCATGGGCACCAAAAAAGGCTGCGACCATGGCCAGTGCGGCGCCTGCACTGTTCATGTAGATGGCAAACGCATCAACTCCTGTTTATCATTAGCGGTGATGAACGAAGGAAAAAAGATAACTACCATTGAAGGCCTTGCCAACGGCGATAAACTGCATCCCATGCAGGAAGCATTTATAAAACATGATGGTTTTCAATGCGGCTATTGTACACCGGGACAGATCATGTCCGCCGTGTGTTGTGTTAAAGAAGGCCACGCAAATTCTGCAGATGAGATAAGAGAATTCATGAGTGGTAATATCTGCCGCTGCGGCGCATATCCAAATATTGTTGACGCCATTATGGAAGTTGCGCCAACTTTAAAAAATGATTAAATAAAAAAAACAAAGCAATGCCGATTTAGCAGCCGTTTAGGCCAATGCTATTGGACTATTACGGATGCTTAATCGGTATAAAAAAAGGAGGGCAAACATTATGATAAACTTTGACTACATCAGAACCTCCACGGCCAAAGCTGCCGTTGATGCAAAAAATAAAAACGCTTCCTCACAATTTATTGCAGGCGGTACCAACCTGGTCGACCTGATGAAGAAAGGTGTAACCACCCCTGAAAAATTAATTGATATAAACGGCCTGCCGTTAAAACAAATTACTGCCGATGCAAAAGGTGTAATGATTGGTGCACTGGCCTTGAACAGCGATGTGGCAGAACATCCGATCATCAAAACAAAATATCCATTGCTTGCCCAGGCATTAAATGCAGGCGCTTCTGCACAGTTAAGAAATATGGCAACTGTAGGTGGCAATATGATGCAGCGAACCCGTTGCACATACTTTTATGATATTACCATGCCCTGCAACAAACGTGAACCCGGCAGCGGCTGCGGTGCTTTACAGGGGCAAAATCGCATGCATGCCGTCTTTGGCACATCCGAAAAATGCATTGCTGTTCACCCAAGTGATATGTGTGTGGCGCTGGCAGCATTGGATGCAAGCGTGCATATCAGCGGGCCAAAAGGTGATCGCAAAATATTGTTCACCGATTTTCACCGCCTGCCCGGCGATACCCCCGAGCTTGATAATAATTTACAAAAAGGAGAACTCATCACCGGCGTTCACATTCCCGCCAATGCATTTAATAAAATGCATTATCTCAAAATAAGAGACCGGGCATCTTATGCTTTTGCATTGGTATCAGTTGCAGTTGCTTTGGAAGTTTCCGGCAATACCATTAACAACGCAAAGCTTGCCATGGGAGGCGTTGCACACAAGCCATGGCGATTAACGGCAGTCGAAAAATTCCTAACCGGTAAACCAGCAACCAAAGAAACATTTACTACAGCAGCCAACATGGCCATGGAAGGTGCAAACACTTTCGGTCAAAACAATTTTAAGATCAAAATGGGTAAAGCTGCTGTAACAGAAGCTTTGCAGCAGGCAGCACAAAAAATTTAATCAGGCTTTTAATTAATTCCAATGGATAAAGATCTTCAAATACCAACAACCTTTTTTGCTGACGACCGTGTTGACGGCGTTGATAAAGTAACCGGCAAAGCAACCTTTGCAGCCGAGCACCAATTAGCCAATATGGCTTATGCAGTTTTTGTGGGCAGCTCCATTGCCAAAGGCAGCTTTAAAAACATGTTTCTCTTCGATGCAAAAAGTGCGCCGGGTGTTTTGGATATTATTTATTACGGCAACTGCCCTGCTGTGCCCGGTTATAATCCGTATGCAAAGGACCCTGCTAAAAAAGGTTTTGAATGGCCGGGATTAAAAGTTTTTAATAATAACCTGGTATACAGCAATGGCCAGCCCATTGCCATGGTGATAGCCGATACATTGGAAAGAGCGGTGCATGCTGCATCGCTTGTAAAAGCTGAATATGTAAAAGATCAACACGATACAGATTTTGAAAGATCAAAAACCGAAGAACAAAAATTAAAAAAGATCGGCGACTATAAACGTGGCGAGGCAGATGCATACAAGAACGGCGAAGTGAGTTTGGAAGCAGAATACATCATTCCCATTGAAACGCACAACCCCATGGAGCTGCATGCAACCATTGCTGTATGGGATGGCGATGATAAACTAACCGTGTACGATAAATCGCAGGGGCCCAAAGGCACACAACGGGCGCTTGCCCAGAACTTCGGGCTCGAAGAAAAAAATGTACGGGTGGTGGTGGAATATGTGGGCGGCGCTTTTGGCAGCGGCTTACGCAGCTGGCCGCATGTGCCTGCAGCCGTTATTGCAGCAAAAAAAGTAAAGCGGCCTGTAAAACTGGTGCTTACACGTGAGCAGATGTTTACCACCGTTGGTTATCGTCCGCATGCGTGGCAAAAGATCGGCATCAGCGCCGATAAGAGTGGAAAGCTCACCGGCATCACACACCATGCCATCAGCAACACCGCACGTTACGAAGATTTTAGCGAAAGCATTGTGAACGTGTCGCAGTTTTTATATGCCTGCCCCAATGTAAATACCAGTTACAAATTATTACCGCTGGATGTGAACACACCCACCTGGATGCGTGGGCCCGGCCCGGCAACAGGTTGCTTTGCATTGGAATCTGCATTGGATGAACTGTCTTACAAATTAAATATCGATCCCATCGAATTGCGGCTCATCAATCATGCCGATGTTCATCCCGTAAATAAAAATCCATGGAGCACCAAGTTCCTCA
>JANOUJ010000319.1:0-7127 GCA_031416815.1 Chitinophagaceae bacterium | reverse complement strand
TTTACAAAATTGAATTTAGCCACTAAGACTCGAAGGCACTAAGGAAAATGCGTAGCATTTTTCTACTTCGTGCCTTTGTGCCTTGGTGGCAAACCTCTTTTCGCAGCGAAGCTGAGAAAATTCTTTTCTTACTGTCATTTGAAAAGAGCTTAATTTTTTTTCTTTTATGAGTGCCTCAGACTGACAGTAAAATTGCTGATAACAATTTGCAAAATAATAGACCACTCAATTTACTGAATTTCTTTTGTCCCTTTGGTTAAAATATAATTTCTTTGAACAAGTATTGAAGCTAACAACTATGAAGCATGATTTAAAATTTTATGAGAAAGCCGTATCGGCTGTGGCAGACCCTTACCGGATGTCCATTTTACAGGAACTTTCCAAAAAAGGAGAGATCAGGTGTTGCGATGTAGTGGGATTAACCGGTTTGTCTCAACCAACCTGTTCCCATCACATCAAATTACTGGCCGAAAGTGAATTGATCGCATGCCGCAAACAGGGCCGCAATAATATCTTTACACTTAATAAAGAGAATTTTAAAAAACTAGGGCAGTATTTTGAGAAGTTTGGGGAATGAGGATAAGCTACAAGAAGTGAAGCCACAAGGGACAAGTCTGCTGGTTAAAGTTGTATGAGATATTAAAAGCCTCTTTGCATTTAAAGTTTGCCCCTTGTGGCTTGCAACTTGCAGCTTGTATCTTATCCCATCTTACTTCCATTCTTCACCGGCATTGTTGGCTGCAGCAAAACAACATCATTGTTCTCATTGTAAACTCCCAACACCAGGCATTCGCTGAAAAAATTTGCAATTTGTTTTACAGGAAAATTAACCACAGCAATAACCTGTTTGCCAATTAATATTTCTTTGGAATACAGTGTTGTTATTTGTGCGGATGATCTTTTAATTCCCAATTCGCCAAAATCTATACTAAGCTGGTAAGCTGGTTTTCTGGCACCGGCAAAATCATTTACCTCCAGAATGGTTCCTGTGCGTATATCAACCTTTTCAAAATCTTCCCAACTGATCATATTTTTTCAGCTTTTACAACGGCATCTATATTAAGCCTGCCGTAAATATGCGGAAATTCTTCATTAACCGAAGGCGCCAGTTCATATTTTAATGGTGAGGTAAGTTTTGTTTCATCTATATGCAGCAGCAATAAATCTTTTTGTCCTTTGTAATAACGTTCCAAAACTCCTGCTACCTGTGCGGCTTTACTGGTATGTATAAAGCCTTCCTTAGCCATTGAATCTGCTTCATAAAAGCCATGCTCTAAAGCATATTGCCAGTTTATTTCAGTTACTACGTGGTAGATCATTGATCCAATAAATTTGCAAGTAAAAGCAGTTCTTCCATTTTGTAACTGTTGCGGTCATTATCAAAACACTTGCTCAACTCTTCCAGCAAATACTGAATAATGCGCCTGTTATTTAACTGCCTGAAATAAGATGGAACCGCAGGAACAGAGATGCGTTTAAAATATGCTTCCACATCGTTGTGACTGTACATTTGCCCGTTCAGCGGATCAATAAAAAAATTTATTTTTTCAGAAGGATGGCCAACAGGGTTCAGCAGGTCATGTTGCGGATCAAAATATGCCAGTATGAACTGCCGGGGAACATTAACGGCTTTCACCGGTATATCCAATAATTCGCAAAGGGCGATGTAGATGATGCCATTGCTCAACGCATTGCCTTTTTTCCCTTCCAGTGTTTTATTAATCAAATAATCGTCGGGATTGTTATAAGCAAACTCAACACCTTTTTGTTTATAGTAATTATAAAAGATACTGGTAACAATATTTATCTGTTCAATGGGAGTGAGGTAGTTATTGAGCTCGAGCCACGTGTTGCGCCGCAGTTTTTCAATTTCCTGGTAAATGAATGTGGTATCCATATCTGGGTAATGATACCGGGCCACCAGCATAGCGCCTTCCAGCAGGTCGGCATCCTTAGCGGCCCATTCTGTAAAATCATCGGTAAGATCCCTGAAATGCAGGCGGTGTATCAGCAATTCTATCCTTTCCTGAATGTCTTCATTACCAGTGTTTTCCCAAAGGCTCTCCAGGTTGGGTATAATGTCCTTACCAAATGAAATGATCTTATCACTCACCGTGCTGTACACATCTTCATCCGGATCATCAATCAAATGTAAGAGGGCCGTTATTTCCTTATTTTCTTCCAAGTTTGATCTTAATTTTTATGAATGTCGGAAAATGAAAGGGAAATAAGAAGTTAAAATTGTCCACAGGCTGTGGTAAAATAAAAGTGATTATTATGCAGCGATTTAAGTGTTGCTGGTAATAATTGTTGTAATTATAGGGAGGGGATTATGAGGTGTAGAAATCCGGACACAGTCCGGTAGAATTAAAACGGCACCAGTGATCCCATTATCTTTTCTTTTTGATTTAATGATTTGGGAAGGGAACACTGGAGCCAGTCGAATATTCTAAAATAAAAACATTTCGTTGCGAAAACCCCGCTGGGACAGAATACGCTTAAATAAAAGTTCACCAAAGATTTATAGTTGAACGGAGCGTCACCAATGCAGTTCAATCAAGGCCCAAATGCTCGCCCCAAAAAATACTATTTCTTCTTAACCGCTGCTTTTTTCTTTGCAGGTGCTTTCTTTTTATCAAAAGCTTTCGGATCCTGAGCCAATATCATCGCTTTTACTTCATCAAGGGTAACAGTGGCTAAAGCTTCCGCAGTATATTTACCTTTTGGTAAACGGAGGCGTTTTTTAGCATACACAACCTCGGGACCCCAACGGCCATTTTCTATAGCGATCTTTTCTTCAGGCCATTGCTGAATAAAGCGGTTGGCCTCTTTCGCTATTTTCTTTTCAATAAGTTCGTTGCATTCCTGCTGGCTAAGGTGCTCAAAATTATAACGGGCTGGCACATTGATGAACATTTCGTTCCATTTAATAAAAGGCCCAAACCTTCCCTTGCCCTTGGTGATGGGTTTTTCATCGTAAAAAGCAATGGGTGCATCCTCAAATTTTTTAGCCTCGATGATCTCGACGGCTCTTTCTATTGTAACGCCTGATGGCTCTTCGCCTCTTGGTATAGAGATAAACTGCTCTCCAAATTTTATATAAGGTCCAAAACGGCCAATGTTCACGGATATCTCCTGTCCTTCATATTCACCCAGCGGTGCCCCGAGCTTAAAGAGTTCCATAGCTTCTTCCATGCTAATGGTCTCAATACTCTGCGACGGTTTGAGCTTGGCAAATTTGGGTTTTTCATCTCCCTCCGCAATACCGATCTGTACCATGGGGCCATAACGGCCCATCCGGGCAATCACTGCTTTGCCGGTGTCGATATCGGTGCCCAGGGCTCTTTCGCCCACGGCACGTTCGGCATTTTCCAAAGTATGTTCTACTCCTTCATGAAAGGGTGTATAAAAATCGCTTACCATTTTATTCCACTTCATTTTGCCATCGGCAATTTCATCAAACTCTTTTTCTATTTCAGCAGTAAAAGAGTAATTCATCACTTTATCAAAATGCTGGGTTAAAAAATCGGTAACCACCAAACCGAGATCAGTAGGAAATAGTTTTGATTTTTCTGCTCCCGTGTTTTCCTGGTCGGTTATTTTTCTTACCTCATCATTTTGTAAACGCAAAACCCGAAAATCTCTTTTTACACCTTCCTTATCTTTTTTCTCAACATAATTTCTTTTGACGATGGTAGAGATGGTAGGAGCGTAGGTACTTGGCCTGCCGATGCCCAGTTCCTCCAGTTTCTTTACCAGCGAGGCTTCTGTGTAACGTGCCGCATGTTTGGTAAACCTTTCGGTAGCTGTCATTTTTTCGAATGCAAGTACCTGTCCAACGGTTAAATTAGGTAAGCGGCTTTCATCTCCATTGTCAGTTTCCTCTTCATCATCATCGGTACTTTCTAAATACACTTTTAAAAATCCGTCAAACTTTAAAACCTCACCGGTTGCTGTTAGTTCTTCGTTATTGGTACTAATATTTATTTTAGCAGTTGTCTTCTCAAGCTCGGCATCACTCATCTGCGATGCGATGGTTCTTTTCCATATCAATTCATACAAACGGTTCAGGTCCGGGTCGCCCACAGATTTGTTTTCCATGTAAGTAGGACGTATAGCTTCATGCGCTTCCTGTGCACTCTCGTTCTTATTCTTGTACTTGCGAACCTGTAAATATGTAGAGCCAAAACTGCTGTGTATCTCTGCTTTAATAGCGTCCATTGCCGTTTCTCCCAGGCTCACACTATCGGTACGCATATAAGTGATCTTACCACTTTCGTACAGTTTTTGTGCAAGTAACATGGTCTTACTTACACCGTAACCAAGTTTACGGCTTGCTTCCTGCTGCAGGGTAGATGTGGTGAAAGGTGCAGCCGGCGTACGTTTGCCGGGGCGTACCTGAATGTCTTTTACTTTGTAGTCTGCACCGACACAGCTTTGCAAAAATTGTTGAGCATCTGCTTCGTTGTTGTATTTATTACCTTCGGCCTTAAAAGAAACGGTTTTATTGTTCAGGTCAGTTGCAGCCAAAGTAGCTTCCAGTTTAAAACTGCTAACTGCTGTAAACTGGTTTATCTCTCTTTCTTTTTCTACAATTAATTTTACTGCCACACTTTGTACACGTCCGGCGCTTAGGCCACCACTCATGCCGATCTTGCGCCATAGCACGGGGCTTAGCTCAAAACCAACGATTCGGTCAACGATCCGCCGGGCTTGTTGTGCATCCACCAGGTTCATATCAATGGTACGTGGATTTAATACTGCTTTCTGAATAGCGGGTTTGGTGATCTCATGAAATACAATTCGCTTGGTAGTTTTAGCGTCAAGGCCCAACACTTCTGCCAAATGCCAGCTTATACTTTCTCCTTCACGATCCTCATCCGATGCAAGCCAAACTTCTTCACTTTTCTTTGCAAGACTTTTTAATTCACTCACCACTTTTGCTTTTTCGGGCGGTACTATATAAGTAGGGTTAAAATTATTGTTCACGTCAATGCCCATATCATTCTTCACCAGGTCACGAATATGGCCAAAGCAACTTTTCACTTCAAAGTCTTTTCCAAGAATAGCTTCTATGGTCTTTGCCTTTGCCGGTGACTCCACAATTAACAGGTTTTTTGCCATTTTTAATTTTTGTAGTTTCTTTGAAACAAGCTGTGGTACTGCAATTAATCATCGTGCAGCCTGTGCTGAGCGAAACCGAAGTATCATCACTTGTACTTTTGTATTTAACTGAAAACTGCCATCTAAAATATGGCAGCTTCAACTGCAATATTACTTTAAAATTGAAAAATCAAAATTAATCTTATTAACGCTGGCAGAATTTTAACCCTTTTCGAGGAATTTGATGACAGTGTTTTTTATATCCGGATCGTGGTAAATTTTACGGTGTCCCAATCCTTTTGTAAGTATGAATTTTATGTTTAGATGGTTATCCTCTTTCACTTTTAATGCATCGTCCCAGGGCGTGATATCATCATCTTCATCATGTATCCAGAGCACAGAAGCTTTTATATTATTCATTGCCCGGCGCATAGAAAACCACACTGTTTGCTTTCCACTTACTTTTAAAACGATCTTCTCAAACTCACTTCTCACGGTTTCATTTTTTAATTTCAGCATTTTAAAAGCGCCATCAACAGCAGAGGTGGTTTCTGTTGCAGGAGCAATAAAAACTACGCTGGTGTTGCTATCATGCTGCTTCTGCTCCAACGCCAGGCTCAATGAAATACCGCCGAAAGAATGGGCAATAAAATTTTCTATCGGCCCAAATTGCTCCATTACCTGTTTTATCATTTCACTGTATTCAATGGCATTGGTTGTATCACCTTCACTGTTGCCATGAGCGGGTGCGTCAAAAGCCAGCACTTCAAATCCCTTGTCAATAAGCAGCAAAGCGTAATCTTCAAACTTATGTGCTGCGGAACCAAAACCATGCAAGATCAAAGCCTTTTTAGGTTGAGGATGGTTCCACCGGTAACCATTCAGCTTTTTGTTGTTCAGTTGAAAATGTATCACTTCTGCATTCTTAACAGGCGCTTTACGGATAGATTTCATAAAAGGAGTGCCGAAAACCACAAATGCCTTTTCCGCCGCCTTCCTTTTTGAGATCATGCTCAATAATTTAAATTTTGTTTGAACGTAACCAATTGCTAACCTTTGTGTGAGTTTCATATTGCAAAGTTAGGTTATGCAGATTGTAATCATCGGTTCGGGAAATGTGGCATCTGTTTTAGGCCGTTTGTGTAAGCAGCGGCAACACAAAATTATTCAGGTAATGAGCCGCAACGCTGCCCATGCAAAAATTTTGGGTGATGAGTTGAATTGTGCCTATGCAGATTATGATGAAAAATTGAACGACAGAGCAGACCTTTATCTAATGGCAGTAGCGGATACCGCCCTGCAGGAATTAAACAACAATATGAGCCTTGGAAACAAACTGATACTACACACTGCAGGCTCGGTGTCGAAAGACGTATTGAAAGATATTTCAAACAATTATGGTGTGCTATATCCTTTGCAAAGCCTGCGCAAAGAAATGGAATGCCAAACCGAAATTCCTTTTTTAATAGACGGAAACTCTGCAGATGCGTTAACGCTGATTGAGGATTTTGCTGCAACTTTATCAACCAATGTTACAAAGGCAACTGATGAAGAGCGATTGAAGCTGCATGTGGCAGCCGTTATGGTAAGCAATTTTACCAATCATTTATATGCACTTGCCGAAGATTTTTGTAAAAAAGAACAGGTGGATTTTGCTTTACTGACTCCGTTGATCAAAGAAACTGCAGAACGGGTTGCAAACTTTTCGCCGGCAGCTGTGCAAACAGGCCCGGCAGTAAGAAATGATATTTTTACGATAGAAAAACACCTGCGCATATTATCTGCTCATCCTCAACTTAGGTATATGTACATTAAGTTAACCGACAGTATTATGGCCTCACTCCAACCCTCTGCTGGAGGAGAGGGGGCTTAGAGCCTTGGGCTATTAAGCGTCTTTTAGTTAAAAAGCGACTAAGATTTTTATTTTATGGGGAACACGATATCTGTTTTAATTTTATAGGGGTCTACCGGTTTTCCGTTTTTATCGATGGGGTCTGTAATATAAATTTCGTAAGAAGGCCCCG
>JANOUJ010000318.1:0-9206 GCA_031416815.1 Chitinophagaceae bacterium | reverse complement strand
CGATGTGGAGCTCCTGCTGCACTCACCACATTCTCTTCGATCATAATACTGCCAAAATCATTTGCACCTGCATTTAAACAGATCTGTGCCACCTGTTTACCCACGGTTAACCAGCTTGCCTGTATGTTTAAAACGTTGGGCAACATAATTCTGCTGATAGCGATCATACGAATATATTCTTCAGCTGTAGTTAAATTATGAACACCGCGGATTTTTGCTAAAAGCGTATCCACATCCTGGAAGGTCCAGGGGATAAATGCCAGGAAACCCTTTGCCTCTGCAGGTTTACGGCTTTGCACTTCTCTGATCTTTACCAGGTGTTCAAAACGTTCCTGCAGGGTTTCAACATGGCCAAACATCATGGTGGCCGATGTGGTGATATTTAGTTTGTGTGCTTCATGCATAATGTCTAACCACTCCTGTGCTCCACATTTTCCTTTGCTAATCAAACGCCTTACACGATCAGTTAAAATTTCGGCACCGGCTCCTGGCAGGCTGTCCATGCCGGCTTCTTTTAAAGCCATCAACACTTCCCGGTGGGTGCTTTTTTCCAACTTGGTGATATGTGCAATTTCCGGCGGACCCAGCGTATGCAATTTAATATTGGGGTAAAGCGATTTAAGCTCTTTAAAAAGATTTACATAAAAACTTAATCCAAGTTGGGGGTGATGGCCGCCTTGCAGCAAAAGCTGATCACCGCCATATTTTATTGTTTCTTCAATCTTTGCTTTATACGTTTCAATATCTGTGATATAAGCTTCGGCATGGCCGGGAATACGGTAAAAATTACAGAATTTACAATTGGCTATACATACATTGGTTGTGTTCACATTGCGGTCAATCTGCCAGGTAACTTTACCATGTGGCACCTGCTTTTTTCTTAACTCATCTGCCACAAACATTAATTCGGTCAATGCAGCATTTTCAAATAAGTAAATGCCTTCTTCTACAGTTAAAAACCCAAAATTTATTGCCTTTTGATACAGGTCATTTAATTCCATACTACCTCCGTTTGTGTAATGAACAACAAAAGTACATCCAATAGGTTGTAAATTCGAAGGAAGATTGCATGAGAAAATTTTACTGCACCATATTATTCTTTTTTGTACTGGTAACTACCTATGCACAGGAAATTCTACCCCAAAAAGAGGCAAAACTTCTTACCAAATTCCCATTCAGGCAATTCAGCGGCGGGGTAATGGTACTGCAGGCCCGATTTGGCAATGTGCCCGATAGTTTGAACTTTATTTTAGACAGTGGCAGCGGAGGCATTTCGCTTGATTCAAGTACATGCGCAGAGTTCAATATTTCAACCAAACCAAGCGATACCACCATAACCGGAATCGGTGGCATCCGCAAAGTTTCATTTGCTTTTGACCAAACGTTAAGCCTGCCCGGATTAAAAATAGAGCATCTTAATTTTCATGTAAATAATTACGATGTGCTAAGTAGTGTTTATGGCGAAAAAGTAGATGGTATCATTGGGTATAGCTTTTTTAGCCGCTACATTGTTAAGATCAATTTCGACAGCAGTACCATTGAAGTATACAGCCCCGGCCGGTTGGATTATCCAAAAGAAGGAACCATGTTGCATCCTGCATTTACAAATCTGCCCATTCAATGGCTAAATATAAAAGACAAAAAAAAGCTGGGTTTTAATTTTTACTTCGACACAGGCGCCGGGCTTTGTTTACTCATGAGCGAAAAATTTGTAAAAGACAGCAGTATCTTATTAAACAGGAGAAGGCCTGTAGTTACCCAGGCTGAAGGCATGGGTGGCAAAATTCAAATGCGGCTTACCGTGATCAAAGAAGTAAAAATAGGGCCTTATAAATTTAAAGCCGTACCTACTTATTTGTATAAAGATGATCACAATGTAACCTCCTATCCTTTTACCGGCGGGCTTTTGGGTAATGATCTGTTGCGGAGGTTTAATATGATAATCAATTATCCAAACCGCGAAATTCACCTGCAACCCAACGGCCATTTTAATGAAGAGTTTGATTACGCTTACACAGGTCTCGGTATTTATCTTATTAACGGAAAAATAATGGTTGAAGATGTAATTGAAGGATCGCCTGCAGATAAGGCAAACTTTAGAGTAAATGATGAAATACTGGCGGTAAACAAAAATTTTTCTCTTAACATGCAGGTGTACAAAACCATCTTACAAAAACCTTTCGAAGCAGTGCATGTTATAGTAAAACGTGGGATTGTTTTAAAGGAACTTATCATTAATACAGTAAGTATTCGTTAAACTTTATTTCTGTTTTATTCTCCTCCGTACATTTGCACATGATTAATTTCGAAAAGTTTGAAATTGCCAATGGACTAAAAGTGCTGGTTCACCGGGATATAAGCACACCTATGGCTGTGGTGAATGTTTTGTACGATGTGGGCGCCCGTGACGAAGACCCTGCTAAAACCGGCTTTGCCCATTTGTTTGAGCACCTGATGTTTGGTGGAAGTATCAATATTCCTGTGTACGATGAGCCACTGCAACTTGCCGGCGGCGAGAACAATGCCTTCACCACCAACGATCTTACCAATTATTATTGCCAGTTACCGGCCGAAAACCTGGAAACAGCTTTTTGGCTGGAGAGTGACCGTATGTTGTCATTGGCTTTTAGTAAAAAAAGCCTGGAAGTGCAGCGTAAAGTGGTTTGCGAAGAATTTAAAGAGCACTATATAAATAAACCATACGGCGATGTTTGGCATAAGATGAGAGAACTTACTTACACCGTTCATCCATACCGCTGGATGACGATTGGTGCAGAACTAAGTCATATTGAAAATGCAACACTGGATGATGTAAAATCATTTTTTAATAAACACTACAACCCTGGCAATGCAATTTTGGTGGTGGCCGGTAATGTAACGGTTGATGAAGTAAAACGGCTTACCGACAAATGGTTTGCACCCATTCCTTCCGGAGAAAAATATGTTCGTAACATTCCTATGGAGCCTAAACAAACAGCGGCCCGATCAAGTAAAGTAGAGGCCAATGTGCCATTGGATGCATTGTATAAGTGCTGGCATATTTACCCAAGAACTGATATGCGTTATTACACCGCCGACCTGATCACTGAAATTTTAAGTGGCGGAGGTTCGTCACGTTTATTTCAATCGTTGGTAAAAGAAAAACAACTCTTCAGTAGTATTGAGTGTTATCATTTGGGAAGCACCGATGCCGGCTTACTGACAATTGAGGGTAAATTGGTAAAGGGTATTAAAATGGAAGATGCAGAAGCGGCAGTGAATGAAGAGCTGGTAAAACTGCAGCAGGATGGTATTAGCCAGCGGGAACTTGATAAAGTAAAGAACAAAACAGAAAGCATGATTGCTTTTGAAGACATGAGCATAACCAGCCGGGCCGCCAGCCTGGCCATGTATGAACAAATGGGAGACGCTGACCTGATCAATAAAGAACTGGACCGGTATCGGGCGGTGACAGCGGATGAAATAAAACAAGAAAGCAGAATAATTTTTGACGAAAAGAACGGTAATACGTTGTATTACTATTCCAATAATTAAATTGTAAATTTGGTAAAAACCTTTTATGCTTACAGTTCAGGAAATAAAACAAAAAGTTGGTGATTTTCCCAATGATAAGCCTGTTGAAGAATTGATTGATGAAATTATCCTGATGTATAAAGTTAAACAGGGATTAGAAGATATAAAAAATGGCAATGTAACCGATTGGGAAGATTTTAAAAAAGAAATGGATCAATGGCTTCAATACAAATAGCCAATTCTGCCAAAATTGATTTTAGAGAGATTTTCACTTTTATCTCTAAACAATCAATTCAAAATGCCGAAAAGCTGATTAACAGAATAAAAAAGGAAATAGTTATCCTTGAAAAATATCCTGAGATAGGTCAAATTGTTAAAGAGATTAACGATGCTGAGTTTAGAGAACTTCAGGTTTATAAATACCGTGTTATTTATTTTTTTCAGGATGACAAAGTTTCGATAATTACCATTCACCATAGCTCCAGGTTATTGAAAAACAACCCTCACTTTAAAGACTTTTTTGAATAATAAATAATGAACAGAAAAACAGCACCACTTATAAAGGATGCCATTGAATTCAATCTTGAGCTTAAACCTTACCAGCCTTTTACATTAGATAATGGTGTACCGGTTTATTCCATTGATGCCGGTGCACAGGAAGTTGTTCAGTTGGAGCTGGTATTTTATGCAGGCAACTGGTTTGAGCAGCAAAAATCGGTGGCGGCAGCGGCCAATTATCTATTAAAGAACGGCACATCAACCAAAACTGCTTTTGAAATAAATGAAGAGTTTGAATATTACGGCGCTTACTGCAACCGGTCCTGCTACAATGAAACAGCAGTTGTTTCACTTTCTTCTTTAAGTAAGCAATTGCCGGCGGTTTTACCGGTGGTAAGAGATATGATAACCGACTCTGTTTTTAGTGAGGCAGAGCTTGACATTTATAAACAAAATTCAAAACAACGGATCAAGGTAAATTTACAAAAAAGCGATTTTGTTGCTACCCGTTTAATAGATGCTTACCTGTATGGCGAAGCACACCCCTATGGTAAATACACCAACCCTGAAGACCTGGATGCACTGACCAGCAACCAGCTTAAAGATTTTTTCAAACAATATTATTTAAACGGGCAGTGTGTAATTTTCGTAAGTGGTAAACTACCCGGCAACATAGAGGAACAGTTAAATACAACTTTCGGTGATCTTTCTCTAAAACCTTTTAACAACGACCTTTCACCAAACATACAAGCGCCTGCAGCAGAAAAAAAGTACAGCATTGAAAATGATGCAAATGGCGTGCAGGGCGCTATCCGTATTGCCAGGCCTTTTCCAAACCGCCATCACCCCGACTTTATGAAAGTATCCGTTCTGAATACGGTGTTTGGTGGTTTTTTCGGATCAAGGCTAATGAGTAATATCCGTGAAGACAAAGGATATACTTACGGCATTCATAGCTATGTACAAAATCACATTTACCAAACGGCATGGATGATAAGCACCGAAGCAGGTAAGGATGTATGCGAAGCAACCATAGAAGAAATTTATAAAGAAATGAAATTGTTAAGGGAAGACCTGGTGGATGATGAAGAGTTGTTGCTGGTTCGTAATTATTTGATCGGAACAATTTTAGGAGACCTCGACGGTCCTTTTCAAATTATGGGGCGTTGGAAAAACCTGGTGTTGAACAATCTTAATGGCGATTATTTTTACAAGTCAATAGAAACCATTAAAAATATTTCGGCAGAAGAGTTGCGTGATTTGTCAAAAAAATATCTCAATCCTGAGGATTTCTACGAAATAGTTGTAATTTGATCTTATGCAAAAATGGATTTTAAAAGTACTGGTTTGCTCAGTAAATGTTTTTGTACTGGCATATATTTTACCAGGTATAAGTATTGTCGATTTTTTTACCGCAATAATTGTGGCTGTGATTTTGTCTCTGCTGGATGCTATTGTAAAACCCCTGCTCATTATACTTACACTGCCTGCAACGATTTTAACGCTGGGCCTTTTCTTGTTTGTAATTAATGCCTGCATTATTTTACTCGATGATTATTTTGTACATGGCTTTAAAGTGGAAAGTTTCTGGCATGCCCTGCTTTTAAGCGCTTTACTTTCTTTTTTTAATTCTATTGTACACAAAAAAGCATTTCCAGAGGAAAAGAAAAGGGTTGATGAACGACAATAAAAAAGAGCACAGCCATCTGTACGCTTTTTTTCCCCTTAGATCTTTTGTTAGTCGATCTTCATGTTATGACGCTTAGCCTGCTCCTTAATTATTTTTTCAACCTCTGTTTCTAAGGTAGCTGCATTGTTTTTATTGGTTGCATTTTTGGCTTTTTCTGCTGCTATATAGGCATCTCTTTGTTTGTTCAGGTTTGTTATTTCTGCATTTACAGCGCTGCGTTCTTTACTTTTTTCTTCCACAACTTTTTTAAGTTCTTCAGTTGTTTTATTTTTCAAGCTGTCAGGTAATTCTTTCTTATCAATTTTTTCCAGCGCCAGGTCTCCGCCTTTATCTTTTGCATCTACCAAATCCCACTGGGCATTATTATAAACCCCGGCATTGCTCTTTGTTTTAATTCTTTTTAACCCCGCAGATTTGCTCATGGTTGTGTTAGCCACATCCATTTGAGCTTGTTTCGCCTGGCTACTTCTTCCGGCATAGCCATAAGCAATGTAAGTGCCATTTAATTTATCATTCAGCGTATAGATCAGGCTGTCGTAGGGCGTTGGTATCTCTTCTTCCTTTGCATTTTGGTTGATGTTTGTAAAACTACCATTACCACATTCGCCGAGCAGGTTCCAATGCTCCCTGATGCCCTGCATTTTATCGCCACAGTAAATGGTGTTTACGATCACACCTTTATTTTTTGCCTCCGTACAGGCTTTGGTATAGTGCAGGTTGCCTTGTAAAAAATCTTCGTTGCCGGCAATAAAGATCACTTTATAACTTTCCGCTGATGCATCCCATTTCAAATCATTTAAGGAACTGAAAATTACCTGGCCGCAATATTCATCTCCGCCGTTGGTCTTTAAGTTGAATAAATTCTGAGACAAAGAATCCATGTCGTTAATGAATCCGTTGATCAGTTTTACATACCCCGCTTTTACATCGTTGGTCGATCTGCCGTATTCATACAATGCAATTTCAATTTGTGGCGTAATGCTTCCATCGCATTTCGCCTTGCCCATCGTATTTACCATATTCCATAGCTGCGCCTTTGCCTGTTCGATCAACCCGTCCATGCTGCCGCTAACATCCAGCAAAATGGCTGCTTGTATTTTTGGTTGTGGCGGCTTGTTTTCTTTTTTTATATAAGAAGAAGGAGCAACAAAGGAGCAAAGAATGAATGCTGTAAAAAGCATCAGCCCGGTTACGGATAAAATAATTTTTTGTTTCATGATGTTGAGTTTTAGTGTTGGGTAATGGCTCATTACATAGTTTAGTGCTAAGATGCAGACTTCCGCCGCTATGCACAAACTTTAAATGTTAAAGAAAGATCAAAGCACAACTTCACGCAATCAAAAGGTAGTTCCACCCGGTCATGTTGAAAAAAGGGTATTTTCTTATTGGGTATTTTCTTTTTTGCGTTTCTGCACCCCTTGGCAAATTCAATTACTTTTGTAAATCCAAATAAGTAGTATGCAATTCCACAGAAAAGAATTAACCAACAACCAACTGGTTTCCATATACAAAAGCATTTTATTACCCCGGATGATCGAGGAAAAAATGCTGGTGTTGCTTCGCCAGGGCAAAATAAGTAAATGGTTTAGCGGTATCGGGCAGGAGGCTATTGCCGTCGGTGCTACTATGGCCATGCAGCAAGACGAATGGATTATGCCATTGCACCGAAACCTGGGTGTATTTACATCACGTAAAATGCCTTTGAGTAAATTATTTATGCAGTGGCAAGGCAATAAAGAAGGGTATAGCAAAGGCAGGGAAAGAAGTTTTCACTTTGGAACAAAAGAACATCATATCTGTGGTATGATATCGCACCTGGGCCCGCAAATGGCCATTGCTGATGGTGTGGCGCTGGCTTATAAATTACGAGATGATAAAAAAGCATCACTGGCGTTTACCGGCGATGGCGGCACCAGCGAAGGCGATTTTCACGAAGCATTAAATATTGCTGCGGTTTGGGACCTGCCCGTAATTTTTATCATTGAAAACAATGGTTATGGTTTAAGTACGCCGGTTAGTGAACAGTACCGCTGTAAAAATTTAGTGGATAAAGCCATTGGTTATGGTATTGAGGGAATACAAATTGACGGGAATAATATTTTATCGGTGTACGATACGATCAAAGGAGTTCGTGATTATTGCATCACAAATCAAAAGCCATATTTAATAGAGTGCATGACTTTCCGTATGCGGGGACATGAAGAAGCAAGCGGCGTAAAGTATGTGCCACCCGAAATGTTTGAGCAATGGGCAATAAAGGACCCGGTAAAAAATTATGAAGCATATCTTACTGAGGAAAATGTTTTGACGGCCGCACAGGTTGAAAATATTAAAGCAGAAACAAAAAGCTACATAGAGACTGAATTAAAGATAGCATCGCAGGCAAAAGCGATGGAAGTGAATACGGATGAAGAAGTGGGAGATGTGTATGCCACGTCGTCAGACGTGAATCGTGAGGCGTCAGTTAAGCAGTATGAGGATGTGAGTTCTTCTCACGATTCACAACTCACGATTCACGAAAAAAGATTCATTGACGGCATTAAAGAAGCCCTGCATCAAAGCATGATCAAACATCCCAACCTCATCATCATGGGGCAGGATATTGCCGAGTATGGCGGCGCATTTAAAATAACCGAAGGTTTTGTAGAGGAGTTTGGCAAAGCAAGGATACGCAATACACCCATTTGCGAAAGCGCTGTTGTAGGCGCAGCTTTGGGTTTAAGTTTAGAAGGGTACAAAGCCATTATGGAAATGCAGTTTGCCGATTTTGCAACTGTGGGCTTCAACCAAATAATAAATAACCTGGCAAAAATTTATTACCGCTGGGGACAAAACGCCGATGTGGTCATCCGTATGCCAACCGGTGGTGGCGTGGGTGCCGGGCCTTTTCATAGCCAAAGTAACGAAGCATGGTTTGTACACACACCGGGATTAAAAGTGGTTTACCCAAGTACACCTGCCGATGCAAAAGGTTTGCTGATAGCAGCCATCAATGATCCCAACCCGGTTCTATATTTTGAGCATAAAGCTTTGTATCGTTCTGTAAGTGGTAATGTGCCTGAGGAATATTACGAAGTTGAAATTGGTAAAGCAAGATTGGTTACCAGCGGCGATGATATCAGCATCATCACTTACGGCGCAGGAGTGCATTGGGCTATGGACTATGCAAAAAATCATCCTGACATCTCCATTCATATTTTAGATCTGCGGACTTTGTTGCCTTTAGATTATGATGCTATAAAAGAAGCGGTTGTTGCAACCGGCAAAGTATTATTGCTTCACGAAGACACGCTCATTGGTGGTATTGGCGGCGAAATTGCAGCCTGGATAGCTGAAAATTGTTTTGATCAACTGGATGCACCGGTGATGCGTTGTGCATCGTTAGATACACCGATTCCATTCAGCATTGAGCTGGAAAATAATTTTATGGCCAGGTCAAGATTGGACGAGTCAGTTCAAAAGCTGATTCAATACTAATATCTTTTTGTGCAGGTTTGTTTTTCAA
>JANOUJ010000317.1:0-9197 GCA_031416815.1 Chitinophagaceae bacterium | reverse complement strand
CGGCCATATTATTTTTGAAATTTTATTTTTGAAATTACAGGAAGTAATGTACCGGATTGGTTTTTACCCCTGTTTTTAGGACGGCAAAGGTAGGGAATTTTTGGCTCAAAATATCAAATAACAGGTCTATTGTGTACTGTTCGCTCTCAAAATGGCCAATATCAGCCACAACCAGCCGGTTGTTGGCATCAAAAAATTCGTGGTATTTAATATCGCCGGTAATGAAGAAATCAGCGCCGGATGCGACTGCAGCTCCTACCAGGAAGCTGCCCGCACCCCCGCAAAGGGCGATTTTTTTAACCTGTTTATCAAGCAAAAGGGTATGTCTTATTACAGAAAGGTTGAATTTTTCTTTTAAAAGCTCCAGGAATTCAGTCTCACTGAGGGGTTTGGGTAATTCGCCAACCAGGCCGCTGCCCACCTGCTGGTTTTGGTTATCAAGTGCAATAATATCAAAAGCAACTTCTTCATAAGGATGGGCCGCAAACATGGCTTTTAAGATAGGCTGCTCCTTCCAAGCCGGGAAGATCATTTCCATCTTTATTTCATCTTCTGTATGCCTGATGCCACGCTTTCCTGTAAAAAGATTGGTACCTTCACCAGGTTTGAAAGTTCCCTGTCCGGCAGTATTAAAACTGCATTCGCTGTAATTGCTGATATGGCCGCCTCCTGCATTAAAAAGGGCGGAGCGTACATTTTCTGCAAATTCGATTGGTACAAAAGTGAATAGCTTCTTTAGCATATCATTTTTGGGTTGAAGGATCTTCCGGTTTATCAAACCCAGCTTATCAGCAATGGCTGCATTTACGCCATGCAGCACATTATCCAGGTTGGTATGAATGGCATAAATGGCAATATCATTTTTAATTGCGGTGATGATGGTTTGCTCCACATAATTTTTCCCGGTTATCTTTCTTAACCCGCCAAAGATGATGGGATGATGCGCTACAATGAGATTGCATTTCTTTTCAATGGCTTCCAGCACCACAGCTTCGGTTGCATCTAAAGTGGTGACGATGCCTGTACAATCCCAACCGCTGTTACCGGTAATTAACCCGGCATTGTCATAGCTTTCCTGCAGGGCTGGAGGCGCTACTGATTCTAAAAAAGAGGTGATCTCCTGTATCTTCATTTATCCTTTTAGTTTATTAACCAGCTCAACATATTGCTGCATACTTTCGTCAGATGTTTTTCCTTTTAATGCAGCCCAGGCCTCGTACTTGGCTTTGTTTACAAAATCAAATGGATTGGTTGGCGCTTCGCCGCTTACATCACCTTCGGTTGATTGTTTGTATAAGGAATACAGTTGCAAAAGGGTTTCGTTATCTGGCTTTTGGCTGAGTGATTTACTATCGGCGGTTGCCTGTTCAAATTGTGCTTTTATATCCATGGGTTTTTATTTGCGAATTTAGGATAAGTATATTGTTCTTTTTTGCTTCTTCAAAAAAGAACCAAAAAAATGGCCAGGAGATATAAACTTCGGCTTTTAGTTATAAATTCAGTTTCGGTTACGGGCCGTGCCGCAGTTGGTAAATTCCAGAATACACAAAGCCCCGGACCTGCTGCGTCATTTTAAAAAAGAATTCTAGTAAATTGAAGGCAATTGTTTATACAAAATACGGAGGCCCGGAAGTTCTACAGCTCAAAGAAATTGAAAAACCTTTTCCGAAGGATGATGAGGTATTGATCAAAGTTCATGCGGTATCAATAAATGATTGGGATTTTGGCCTTTTGGAGGGTGACTTAATAAATCGTCTACTAAACGGTATTCTGAAACCAAAGAGAAAAATACTTGGCTCCGATATTGCGGGACGAATTGAAGCTGTTGGAAAAAATGTAACCAAATTTAAAACAGGGGATGATGTATATGGTGATCTGAGCAGTTATTGGGGAGGTTTCGCAGAGTATACCTGTGCCCGTGAAAAATCATTGGCGCTGAAACCTGCAGCCATGAGTTTTGAAGAAGCAGCGGCAATACCACAGGCGGCGATGCTGGCTGTACAGGGCTTAATTGATAAAGGAAAAATTCACCCGGGGCAAAAGGTATTGATCAATGGTGCAGGTGGAGGCGTTGGTACTTTTGCCGTGCAGCTTGCCAAACTATACGGGGCTGAAATTACTGCTGTTGATGGTACGAGTAAACTGAATATGCTGCGATCAATCGGCTTTGATCATGTCATTGATTATACAAAAGAGGATTTCACTAAAAACGGCCAGTGTTATAACCTGATACTTGATGTTAAGACAAATCGTTCGATGTTCGACTATGTCCGTGCATTGCATCCAGGTGGAATTTATGTGACAGTTGGAGGTTCCATGAGCCGGCTTTTCCAGGCTTTGATCCTGGGGCCGTGGATTTCGATGATCAGTAAAAAGCACATACGTATCGTTGCTTTGAAGACAAACAAGGATTTATTGTATATAAATGAACTTTTCGAAGCTGGCAAAATCAAACCTATTATAGATGGGCCATACAAACTAAACGACTTTGCTGAAGCATTCAGACTTTTTGGTACAGCAGCGCACAAAGGAAAAGTAGTAATAACGATGTAGATCGATTACAGGCTTCGGTAAAACAAACGCACAACAAGGGTTGGCAAAAGCGGGGCATGATAAACTTTCTTCAACATATACCCTAGCAGGCCGTTCAGTAATTGGCTTTACGTTTTCATCAAAATTTCGTTTCTTTTTATAGTTCGGCATGTGGGTGGACACAGCAACAAATATCCAGTCTTCGCCAATACCCGGACGTTATTTTATCTAAACAATTTTCCCGCTGCACACTGTGGTTTCGTCTGAAGTAACCTCTGCTTAAACCTTTTGGATCTTACAACGCTCTCCTATCCCAATCTCATAAAAAAAAGAGAGATCAAACTTTAAAAGCCTGATCTCCCTCTTTGATGTATTTTAAGCTACACTACAGCATGCTGCAGTTTATCGCTTTTTATAAATAGTTATCTCCACCCTGCGGTTTAACCAATCCTGGTGCAGATCGTAAGGCCTTGTGGAACCGTAAGCTGCTGTTTGGATCCTGCTCCTTGCAATACCATAGCTTAAGAAATAATCCCGGGCTACATTGGCACGGTCGTGGGAGATCAGTAGGTTGTATTTCTCAAGCCCGAAATTATCGGCATGGCCCTCAATATTTATCATGAGGCTCTTATCTGCTTTTAAAATATTTACGATCTGGCCCAGTATGCCGAAAGCCTCGCTGGTAATATTGGCCTTGTCAAAATCGAACCTGATAAAATAGGTCATTGAATCACCGGTTGAACGAATGAGCTTACCGCCATCAAGTATCTTCATGGGGCAACCATCGTTTTCGGCTGATCCTGCTGCATCGGGGCATTTATCGTCCTTATCCAAAATACCATCGCCATCTGTATCCGCAGGGCAGCCGTTATTATCCTGTATGCCTTTCACATTCGGGCAATTATCATTGTCATCATTTACGCCATCGCCATCTGTATCCGGTACCGGGCAACCGTTGTATTTAGCGGTACCTTTTACGTCTTTACATTGATCATCTTTATCAGCAACACCATCACCATCAGCATCGGGACAACCGTTTACTGTGCCTTTTACAGTTATACACAAGTCGGTAATATCCGGAACACCATCTCCATCAGTATCTATTTCAATTTTTGGCGCTGTGCCGGCAGTGTCTTTCTTCTGCACATCTTTTGCTGTATCTGCCACAGGTATTTCTGCCTGAGGTTCAACCTTTTTTGGTTTTTTGTGCTGACCGAAACCAAGAGAATAAAACATGAAATCGTCATTGATACCATCGGTTAAAGCCATTTTCCATTGAGCCTGCACTAAAAGATAGAAGCCGCTGTTGAAATGGAACTGCAGGCCCACACCAACCGGTGCATATACAACCAACTGCCTTCCAAAATAACCTGCGCCAATTCCCGCAGTTAAAAACGGGTTTATGGCACGGTTCTCTTTAAAAGCTTTCGCATGCAGCAGCAGATCAAGCTGCGGTGTAAATGATGCCTTGCCAATGCTATCACCTTTTACAAACAAAGCCGGAAAATTTGAAAACGTGCCTATAAAATTCCCTGAAAAATCGAAATGAGAACCCAGCCCTTTCCAGTAACTGGCACCAAAACCAAAAGAACTGTTACCCGACTTAAAAAGGCCCTTGCGGTTAAATGCATGGCTTATAGATGAATCGTTAACGGCTTTAAAAAAGCCATAATCGGAGTAATTAAGGCTGAAGGTGAACATCCCCTGTTTTTTATCAGTATTTTTTACTGTTTTTTTCTGTCCGTATACAAGGGTGGTGCTTAAACAAAGCAGGAGTGCTATTTTCAGAAATTTAATTTGCATACAGGTAGTTTAGGTAGTGTAAAATGGGTATTACAAAGCTTTGGTTTACAGTTTAAAATATTAAACGTCAATGCAATGTAAAAATATATCTCTACATACACAATTTTTATATAGAAAATGTTGTTTATTATAAGTTAGAATCCCTGTTTTATCCATTTATCCATTATCCAATAAAAAACCGGACTTGTATGCCTATGTTTACCCAAGCTTTATTCAGGCAGTACTTTTTATTATTGTTTTTACTGATCTCCTTCAGTTTTAGCAGCGTAGCACAGGTTTCAGCAAATTTTTCTGCATCACCAACATCGGGTTGTTCGCCTCAAATTGTCAATTTCAACGATCAATCTACCGGTAATCCAATTTACTGGAGATGGGACCTGGGAAACGGTACCACTTCTGTTTTACAAAATCCATCCACCAGTTACTTCACACCCGGGCAATACACCATTAAACTGGTTGTGGAGGATGGTTTGGGTAACAAAGATTCTTTAACCAGGACGCAGTACATCAACATATTTCCATTACCGGTTGTAAATTTTTCTGCAACACCGCTATCAGGTTGTGTTCCGTTAACGGTTCAGTTCACCGATCTGAGTACTGCAGCAGGCTCTTCCATTACAAGCTGGCTCTGGGATTTTGGTGACGGCACCACCGGTAACGTAAGAAACCCATCACACACATACACATTGGCCGGCAATTACAATGTTACCTTGCGGGCTACTACCATATCGGGTTGCTCACGAACTTTAACGAGGAACAATTACATACAGGCAAGCAATGGTGTAATAGCCAATTTTACCAATACCTTACCTACCGGCTGCAGCCTTCCGGTAACCATTACTTTTACAAATACTTCAACAGGCTCTGGCACATTATCTTATTTCTGGGATTTTGGCGATGGTGGAACATCCACGGCGCAACATCCAACGCATACTTACATTACACAAGGTACATTTCCGGTAAGCCTGCGAGTTACCAGCAGCACAGGTTGCATCAATACCATTGTAAAACCAAATGCTGTTGTGATCAATTTTATACGGGCAAGTTTTAACAGCCCTGCAAGCTCCTGCATTAATGATGCAGTGAATTTTACAAACACCTCAACTCCAAACCCTTCATCGGTACTTTGGGATTTTGGTGATGGAACCACTTCAACAACATTCAGCCCCGTAAAAACCTATACAGCAACCGGAACGTATAACGTTAAACTGGTTGCCCGGCTTGGCGCCTGTGCAGATTCGACAACATTCAGTTTTAATGTTTATCCCAAACCAACAGCTGCGTTTTCGGGTACAAACAGAAATGCATGCCAGCCGCCATTAACGGTAACTTTTACAAACACCAGCACCACACCTGCTAATTATCAGTGGTTTTTTGGTGATGGTGGAACCTCTACATCGCCAAGTCCATCCCATACTTACACAACTTATGGTTCATTCCAGGTAAAACTTATAGTAACCAACTTTGTGGGTTGCAGTGATTCACTTGTTTTAAATGATTATGTAAGAATTTTGCCGCCAGTTGCCAGCATCAATAACTTACCGCAAAGCAATTGTGCGCCGCTCACCTGGACATTTTCTTCAACAGTAAATTCGCCCGACCCGGTGGTAAGTTATTTTTGGGATCTGGGTGACGGTACAACCTCTACATCACCTACTCCAACCAATACATACAACACCGGCTTATATAACATTACGTTAATTGTAACCACGCTGGGCGGCTGCACCGATACCGTTTATGTGCCGGCAGGTATTGCGGCCGATGATAAACCCGTTGCCAATTTTAATGCAAACCCGAGGGATGTGTGTGCCAAGTTCGATGTGTTGTTTAATGATCTGTCTACTGGTGATATCAATCAATGGTTGTGGGATTTTGGAGATGGTGGAACATCAACCGTCCAAAATCCTTCGCACCATTACCAGGATACCGGTATGTTTACCATTCGCCTGATCGTATGGAACAACAATTGCCCCGATACATTGATATTGGTCGATTACGTACATATCAGTCCACCGATAGCCAGTTTCAATGCAAGCTTTAATTGTACAGCACCAAGAACGTTCACATTTACAGATGTTTCCATAGGCCCGGATGAATGGCTCTGGGATTTTGGCGATGGCACTACATCTACCGCACAACATAATGTTCATACTTTTCCAGATACAGGTACCTATACCATTCAACTGGTTGTAATAAATCATGTAACGGGTTGCGATGATACCTATGCACAAACCATACGCATTGTGGAGGAGGTTGCGAACTTTAATGCAACAGCAACGGAGATCTGCCGCAATACTTCTACCACATTCAACGCAATTGGAAATACGCCTGGCACCATTGCCTCTTATGAATGGGATTTTGGCGATGGACAAACCGATACTGGTGCCGTATGCACACATACATACATGAATGCCGGGTTATTTACCGTTAGATTGATCATTACAGACATATCGGGTTGTAAAGACACGCTGGTAAAAGTTCAGTACATACGGATCAATGGTCCGGTTGCTGCATTTACGATTCCCAATGGCGGAAGTTGTTCAAACAATATTTTTACTTTTATTGATAATTCAACCGATGATGGATTACACCCTATTGTAAATTGGGTTTGGAATTTTGGAGATGGAAACACGCAGACATTTACTGCACCGCCCTTTACACATTTTTATTCAGCGCCCGGCTCGTACAATGTTACTTTAAAAACAATCGATGCCATTGGCTGCTCAGACAGTACAACCAATACACAAACGATCGTAATATCCAACCCGGTGGCTGCTTTCACGCAGTCAGATACAACGGTGTGCCCGGCCATTGATATCATTTTTACCAATGCATCAACAGGACCAAATCTTACTTACTTATGGAATTTTGGAGATGGCACTACAGATACGCTGGCCGATCCAATACACAATTATTCGACCGAAGGATTTTATACAGTGCTATTGACCATCACCGATCAGTATGGCTGCCGGGATTCTGTGAACCAGGTCATTCATGTTGCACCGCCACACGCCAGTTTTACAGTTTCAGATACATTAAGTACCTGCCCGCCGCTGATTGCAAACTTTACCAATACATCCGTAAATGGTATTGATGCAACCTGGGATTTTGGAGATGGCAGCTCGTCCAACGCAGCTAACCCCATCCATATTTATAACACACCCGGTATTTATTTGGCAAAATTATTTGTAAACGGTCCAGGTAATAATTGTTACGATTCGGTGGTTCAAAGAATAGTTGTAAGAGGGCCTATTGGCAGTTTTAGCTACAGTCCATTAAATGGTTGCAGCCCGCTTACAGTAAATTTTACTGCGGTATCACCCGATGGTCCTGCTTACGTGTGGGACTTTAATGATGGCTCCACACTGAATACACCCGACTCAACAATATCACATACCTATACTATACCCGGTGCATACTTACCAAAAATGATACTGGTAGATTCAGGTGGATGCCAGGTTCCCATCGAAGGTGTTGACACCATCAATGTGTACGGTGTAAAAACTAATTTCGGATTTGACGGTTTGCCACGCTGCGATCTGGGCGATGTTCAATTTTCCGATTCTTCGATCATCAACGATATCTCTGCCATTTATGCATGGGATTTTGGAGACGGGGGAACATCTGCTATGCAAAACCCATCGCATTTTTATGCAGCGCCAGGCCAATACTTTCCACAATTAATTATAGTAACCAACAGGGGTTGCAGGGATACAACAATCTTACCGGTACCTGTCAAAATCGTGGCGTCGCCGCAAGCCGATTTTACAAATGCTTTAAACGCGTGTTCACCGCTAACGGCAGGCTTCAGCGCATTTTTATCTGTGCCGGATTCTTCTGCAATGAGCTGGAGCTGGACACTGGGAAATGGAAACACATCTACCCTGCAAACTACGCCGGCACAAATTTATACAACAGCGCAGGTGTACAATGTTACACTAATTGCTACCAACAGCAGCGGTTGTAAAGACACCGTAAATAAAAGTTTCGAAGTGTATCCAATTCCCGTGATCAATGCAGGAAATGATGTGCAGATATGCAGGGGTTCGCCAACAGCTTTAAATGCAGACGGTGGCGCTACCTATACATGGAGTCCGGCACTGGGACTAAGTTGCACCAATTGCCCCAACCCTATGGCCTCGCCGGATTTCAATCAAAAATACCTGGTAACCGGTTCAACCATTTATGGGTGCAGCAATATTGATTCGCTGAATATAACAGTGATACAACCATTTGTAATGGATAACAAAAGAGATGATACCATTTGTGTTGGTAGTTCGGTAAGGTTGTTTGCTTCCGGTGCCAACAGCTATCAATGGTCACCATCTTCGGGCTTAAACAACATTACCACGGCACTACCAATTGCCAGTCCCAGAACAACGACAACATACCAGGTAATCGGAAGCGATGCTTATGGATGTTTTAAAGATACCGGTTATACCATCATCAAAGTTTATCCCATTCCACAAATAGATGCCGGTAAGGATATCACCATGAAAAACGGTGCAGCACCATTAACCATTACACCAACCATTTCGGCAGATGTTACCAATACTTATTGGCTAACGGCCCCCGGTATTTTGTATAGCAATGCGCCATCTGTTACCGTAAAACCCAATGCTACAACCGAATACACTGTTGAAGCCAGGAACCCCGGTGGTTGTAAAACAACGGATAAAATAATTGTTTATGTGCTGTGCGATGGCGCCAATATTTTTATACCAAATACCTTTTCGCCAAATGGCAGCGGTGCCAATGATGTTTTTTATCCAAGAGGATCGGGCATATTTACTATAAAACTTTTACGCATCTTCAACCGTTGGGGCGAAGTTGTTTTTGAGAAAGTAAATTTCTCACCCAAC
>JANOUJ010000316.1:0-2354 GCA_031416815.1 Chitinophagaceae bacterium | reverse complement strand
TCTTCAAGTTCCCTCTCCTTCAGGAGAGGGGTTAGGGGTGAGGTTTCCGCCATCTCCTCCATTTCCTCCCCTTCGGGGGGAGATAGAGGGGGCCTCTTTAAACCACCCACTATACATCACATAATTATCTGCAATCCTGTTTATTTCACCGCTTATCATCTCCTGGCTAATGTCTTTTACCTTTTTTGCCGGTACGCCGGCATAAATGCTACCCGGCTCAACCTGCGTATTTTCGAGCACCACAGCGCCTGCCGCTATAATGCTGTTGCTGCCAACCACCGCATTATCCATTACAATGGCGCCCATGCCTATAAGTACGTTATCCTCTATAACGCATCCATGTACAATTGCATTGTGTCCAATACTAACATTATTTCCAATAAGGGTGCCCGCCTTCAGGTAAGTGCAATGAATAATGGCTCCATCCTGCACATTTACCTTGTTGCCCATGCGTATAATGTTCACATCGCCCCGCAAAACGGCGTTAAACCAAATGCTGCAGTCATCGCCCATTACCACATCGCCAACGATCGTGGCATTGGGGGCAATATAGCAGTTGTTTCCAAAAGTTGGCAGGGCTCCTTTAACTGGTAAAATAACTGGCATAAGAAAAGAGACACCCCCTCCGCCCCCTAAAGGGGGAACTGACTACGGAGGAGATTGTTTAGAAGATTATTAAATATTTTTTTTGGCCCAACATTGACTTTGCTATTTTGCTTCATTGGCGTCGCACTCTTGTACAGCAACCCTTATTGAACATTAATTGCTTTTTATTAAAACGGAATTCCTAATAAAACATACGACTGTAGCCTTTTACTCTGATCGCAATACATAGCGCTTAACTCTATGGGCCCAATGGGGGTTTTGTATGCAAAAGTTAAGGCGTAACCGGTTAATGCATCTTTACTTGAAGTTGCATTTCTTTTGGTTGCAAAATTTTTTACCAGGCCATTAATACGCCCGGTTATAAAAATGTTGTTGGCGGGGCTATATCTTAATCCCACCAGCAGGGCAGCTACGCTCGATGAATTTACCGTAGCTTCCTGTAAACCGGCAAACCTGATCTGGTTTCTGAAACTGCCGTTAAGCCCGCCTATAAAAAAATTATTAAGATAATTGGGTTTGTTTGTAAAATTTACACCCGCCTGAAACTCAGATAAAAAAGTAAACCGCTTGTTAAAAGCCGTAAATAAAGTAGCATCAAGCATCAGCCTGGTATAATTATCAAAATTTAAAGTAGTAGGAATTACCCGCAACCCGTTTTGAAATTGTGTAAGCGTTGGAACCTGGTTATACACCTGGGCCAGTTCAGCATTTATCTTTAAACCCTTTAACGGGAAGAATATCTGGTTCATGTTATTGTATTTTAAATACACATAACTCTTAACATTCGTAAACCTTCCCTTTACTTCACTAACCGATCTAATGGACGGGCTAAACCGTATGTATTCAAAAGCAGTTCCGATACCACCTGCAATTCTATTGTGGCCGCTGTTTTGAAAGTTTATGTATGCCTGCGAAAAATTCTGATTGTAGGCACCATCCACTTTAAAATTCTGAAAGGTATTTATCGTTTGGTTATCCAACCTAAACCCGGCAATGAACGCAATATTTTTAATGCGGCCCAGGTATTGATAATGTTCGGCTTCTATCTGTGTGCTTTCGCCAACAGACGCCGAAACCATACTGCGTGAATTTGGAAGAAGAAAATCCCGACTGGTTAAATTTACATTCACATTTATGCCCCTGAAACGTGTGTAATACAATCCTGCCTTCAAATACGTACTTGGATTTTCTTCGGCAGTAAAAATAATATTGGCGGTGTCTTTTGATATCGGTTCCAGCGTGTATGTAATAATACTGTAGTAACGGGATCCAATTGCCCGGCGTATGCTTTTATTGATCTGTAAAGCGGTATAACTTTTATTGTCATCAAAATTCATCAGGTGAAAGAAGAACTTGGCTGCGGTTTTTTTAAGCCCGTTTACTTTATAGGCGTTTATAAATACAGTTTTGTTAGTGATCAGGTCTGCAATTTTTTCTTTTGCATCACCCAATGCATTAATGCTGTCGGCCAATTTTTTAAATACGGGATAATATTGGCGTCCTGTTTCTACACCTACATCAAATATTTCGCTGCCACTTGCAAAGCTACCGGTGTTGTATTCTTCCATTGGCATATGAATGTAGATATCGGTTAAGGGCAATTCTTCTTTAAAATCTCCGGCTTCTTTAAAAAATGCCATCTGCAATAAAACATCAACGGGTGTTTTTATCTTATCAATTTTAGAAAGGCCGGTTGTTACGTTACTGCCAATTACAATATCGGCGCCCATTTGTTTCACATTTTTTAC
>JANOUJ010000315.1:0-1809 GCA_031416815.1 Chitinophagaceae bacterium | reverse complement strand
GATTTTAGCGCTGAACTCCATATTATCACCCTCTCTCATAAACCGTGGAGCATTTGGTTGCACCATTAATGGCTTTTGTGTCACTACAGTTTTTGTACTGTAAGTAGTAGCCATATCTTTAGTATGTGCTAAAGTCATCAGCTTCCATTGCGTTAAAGCTTCAGGCATGTTGAAAGAAAATTCAATATTGCCTTCGGCATCAGTTTTCAGATCAGGGAAAAAGAAGGCGGTTTCGTTGAAGTTTTTGCGGATCTGAACACCCGGCGGTTGCGAATTCGTGTTTTTGTTATTAGCATCAGGGGCCATGTCTTTGTCAAAAGGATCAAAGGCAACATTTCCAAGAGAATCATAAATTGGAACCATTACCGGATCTCCTCGTCTTTTCGATTGATTCGCTACCGGTGAGGGTGGAGGTGGCGCTGCTGCATTTCCTACAGCCATTGTTTCCATCATTAACCTTCCATCTCTTCTATATATTCCGCCGTGAGCATATGAATCTAATAATCTGTCATAAGATTTGTTTATACCGGTTAAATATTCTACTTCTCTTTTGTTGTATTCATCCGAAGAAATCTTCCCAAATGCATTTTCACTCCAACTTATGGCATTATTTAATTCCGGCCAGATATCAATCTTACTCCAGCTATGTGGCTTGAACTGGTCAAGACTTGCATCATACATGCCGGCAAGCATTTCGGCTGCAACTTTCTCACCCTTATTGCCTGTAATTTTTACTTTCCATTTTTCTTTGGCACCCGGTAATAATTTATCACGGAAGGTTTCGTAAGTGATCTGCAGATCTTTATTATTCCAGGGAATGCTAAAGCTTTCATTTCCTTTGTAAACCCGGTTATGCTTTACAAATGCATAGCTCATGGCCATGCCACCACGGTCTTGTTCACTCACAGATTGCACAAAAGGGCCAGGTTGTGTATTGGTGATTGTTTTATAAGTAAAAGTATTGGTCTTATCCATTTTGCTTAATGAATGGATAAGCCAGATATTATCAAAACCGGTTTTAATGTTGTAGCTGATGGATTCACCTGGTTCTGCGTTGCCTTTTTTAACATCAACTTTAACGGCATCATAAATTTTTTCATTTCCACCAATTAGCTGAATATATTTTTCGGCCTTTACTAATTCTCCATATTTATCTATTGTTGTGGCAACGATCTTGTACCACCGGCCCCCTCTATCTCCCCCCAAGGGGGAGGAAATGGAGTAGACCGAAGCGATCTTATCTGCATTTGCTTTGCTTATTTTATTATTGTCAGAAGTAGTATCTGAAAAATTAAGAACAGTTTCTCCCAACGGCCATTTGCTTTGCTGATCTTCATCTTTATAAATATCGTAAGGGAAATAAGTTTCGTATTCATTTTTACTCATCATGAACTGGTCGGGCATTTGCCAATATCGCTCCCTATAAATTTTTGTGGGCGATATTATTTTTGTTATGGTAACATTTACGGTTGCTTTTTCAAAAATATCGTTGAGGTTGGTAGTTGAGATCTTTAAATTCTTTAAGCTATCAACTGTCATGGTTTCGGGCATATCTATATTTAGTTGCAGCATCTGGTAAGCCACTGCAACAGACGTATTGCCACTCCTGGTCTCACCATTGATGTCGGTAATATCGGCACTCACTTCGTAATAAAAAGTTGGCTGACTGGTTTTATCAACCGATTCATCAGGTATGGCTTTGAATCTTATTTTAAATTCACCCGCTGCATCGGTTTTGGTTTCGCCATTGGTTATTTCCATTTCTTCATTGGTGTCGACAGGAAAACTCTTGGAATAACGTCCCCAGCC